>JSZA02000068.1 GCA_000785145.2 Candidatus Thiomargarita nelsonii | reverse complement strand
AATTTGTTTTTTTGGAGTACAAAGCTTTAGCTTTGTACTGTCTGACAAAGCTAAAGCTTTGTACTCCAACCCCAAAAAAACAAATTGACAGAGTACTAATGCAGGAGGGCGGAAATATCCAGATCATTATAAAAGCAAAGAAATCCGATTTTTTAAAAAAATCTGATTTCTAAAATGGTATTGAAATTGGAGCTTGCACTAGTACTCTGTCAATGTTGTTTTGTAGGGTGCGTCCTACGCACCAGTGAGGCCCCAAAAGGTGCGTAGGACGCACCCTACATTACCCATAAAAACAACCTTGACAATGTACTAGGAGTCCAAGATTTATCTTGGAAGGCTGGCATAAAATTTGAATATTTTTTATTCGTTTATTTCAGCCATTACTTACGGAGACTCGCAGATGACTACAAAAACGATTTTTTTAGCACTCTTAGCTGCTATCATGTTCTCATCTTGTAGTAGTAGTAGTACAATAAAAACAAGAGCAATACCAGAGATTGCCACTCAGGAAAATCAGCTCATCAATAAAAAAGATGCAGCATCGATCGGGCATAAAATTTGGATAAACGAGGGAGCCGGCAAGGAAAAAAACCTCATCTCTTGGGATAAGAAATTTGCCTCATTGGGTATCGGTCATTTTATCTGGTATCCGGCAGGCATCAAGCGAGCTAAGGATGATCAATTTCCACAAATCCTTGAGTTTTTGCAACAGCAACAAGTTGAATTGCCAGAGTGGTTACAAAATACGCCCGATTGTCCTTGGAATTCCCATGAGGATTTCTATAATAATATAAACAGTGACAAAATGCTCAGTTTACGCCAGTTGCTTAAAGACACTATCCCCTTTCAAGTGCAGTTTATCATCAAACGCTTGGAACAAGCTTTGCCGAAAATGATGGCTGCCACGAAACAACAAGGTACTTATGTGCGTAAACAATTTGATCGGGTGGCGCAAACCCCAATGGGTATTTATGCCATAATCGATTATGTTAATTTCAAAGGCAAAGGCACTTCAGAAAAAGAACGTTATCAAGGAGAAGGTTGGGGATTATTGCAGGTATTAGAAAATATGCCCGGCAACTCGGATAATGCGATAACTGAGTTTGTTTTGGCGGCTGATTATGTCCTCAAACGCCGTATAAAAAATGCCCCTAAAGATGAATCTCACTGGTTAGTGGGCTGGCGAAATCGCCTTAAAACTTACACTTATTAAGGAGTCCAAGATTTATCTTGGACGGGAGATGAGTTGTGAAAATTTATTTATTATCGACACTAATAGGAATATCTTTCATCACTCTGGGCTGTGGTCAAAAAGGTGACTTAATACGCCCCGTGCCCCAGACGGATAAATCAATAGAAGCGCCAGAAAAACCAGAGCACAAAGATTAACGATTATATGGACTATTTCAACTATCGTGATGGCAGATTATATGCCGAAGAGGTAGATTTAACCACACTGGCTAAGACTTATGGTACGCCTTGTTATGTCTATTCTCGCGCCACTCTTGAGCGACATTGGTACGCTTTTGATCGAGCATTCAAAAATCATCCACATCTCGTCTGTTATGCCGTCAAAGCCAATTCCAATCTCGCTGTCTTAAATATTTTAGCCCGTTTAGGCTCGGGATTTGATATTGTATCGGGCGGAGAATTGGAGCGGGTTTTACGCGCGGGCGGTTTGCCTGAAAAAATGGTTTTTTCCGGCGTGGGAAAAACGGTAGTGGAAATGCGCCGTGCTTTAGAGGTGGGGATTCGGTGTTTTAATGTAGAATCCGAGGCAGAATTGCAGCGCCTCAATCAAGTCGCAGGAGAGATGGGTAAACGTGCCCCCGTCTCTCTCCGCGTGAATCCCGATGTTGATGCCAAAACACATCCCTATATTTCGACGGGTTTAAAAGAAAATAAATTTGGTATTGATATTGATATTGCGACTGAAGTCTATGCTGAGGCTGCTGCTTTGCCACATTTAGAAGTGACTGGCATAGATTGCCATATTGGTTCACAATTGACGGAAACGACACCCTTTGTGGATGCCTTGCAACGGCTGATGCATTTAGTTGAGCGTTTGCGTGACAAGGATATTCATTTACAACATATCGATATCGGTGGCGGTTTAGGGGTGTGTTATGATGATGAAATGCCGCCTGAGCCGGAGGTGTATGTAGAGACACTTAATCAAGTGTTGGGCGATACCGCTATTGAGATTATCGTGGAGCCGGGGCGAGCTATTGCCGCTAATGCTGGCATTTTGCTGACTCAAGTTGAATATCTCAAAAAAACGGCTAACAAACATTTTGCCATTGTTGATGCTGCTATGAATGATTTATTGCGCCCAGCATTATATAATGCTTGGCAAGAAATTTTACCCGTGCAACCAAGACAAGATGAGCTGGTGCAAGACTACGATATTGTTGGTCCTATTTGTGAAACGGGAGATTTTCTTGGAAAAAACAGGCCATTAGCTTTATCTCAAGGTGATTTATTAGCAGTACGTACTAGCGGAGCTTATGGATTTACGATGAGTTCTAATTATAATAGTCGCCCTAGAGCAGTAGAGTTGATGGTTGATGGTGAGGATGTGGCGGTGGTGCGTCGGCGCGAAACTATAGATGATTTGTTAGCTTTGGAAAACTACAAGGATTAGATATATCCTCGTTCCCACGCTCTGCGTGGGAAAGCATTCAGGGACGCTCTGCGTCCCGCACCGCAGAGCGGTGCAAACAGGCATTCCCACGCAGAGCGTGGGAACGAGAAGCTGAGTAGTTATACGATTTTTTTTTAATTTTTTTCTTTACGATATAAAGGAGCAAGAAATACAATGTCCTATCAAAAACTAGCTGTAGCCACAGTAGCCGCTCTCGGCTTACAACTGACTGCTTGTAACAACAACGACACGGCTCACAGTGATGCCAATGCCAAGGCGCATAGCAACGCCCATTGGAGTTATGAAGGTGAAACGGGACCAAGTCATTGGGGCACTTTATCAGAAGAATATGGTTTATGTGGCACTGGTCAACAACAATCCCCAATTGACATCAGTGAAAGTGTCACAGCAGATTTGCCGCCGCTAGCATTTAATTACAGCCCAATTCCAGTGGTTATCGAAAACAACGGACATACCATTAAGATGACGGCAAGCGGCACTCTGAAAATCGCTGATGATGAGTATCAATTGTTGCAATTCCACACCCATACGCCCAGCGAAGAGGCTATTAATGGCAAACCGGCAGATATGGTCATCCATATGGTACATAAAAATGCCCAAGATCAGCTAGCCGTTGTCGCCGTTCTCTTGGAAGTCGGCGAAACCGCCAATCCCTTGATTCAAACCCTGTGGGATGTCATGCCTAAAACGGTGACTGAACCACAACAGCATGAGACACAGATCGAACTTAATCAATTATTACCCGAAGATAAAAATTATTATGCCTTTGAGGGTTCCTTAACCACTCCGCCTTGCTCTGAAGGCGTCAAATGGATGGTACTCAAGCAGACAGTGTCCATTTCTGCCGAACAATTGGCACAATATCAAAGCGTGTATCCTAAAAATGTACGCCCATTGCAAGCTGTGAATGGTCGTCAAGTGTCGTCTTCCAATTAATGCCTTAAATAGAGTTTCGGGAAATCGTACCTCATTCCCGAAACAACAATGGTTTTCGTTTCGGGAAATCGTACCTCATTCCCGAAACAACAATGGTTTTCGTTTCGGGAAATCCGCTTCGCTCCATTCCCGAAACAACAATGGTTTTCGTTTCGGGAAATCCGCTTCGCTCCATTCCCGAAACAACAAGCGGATTTCCTCCCGTAGGGAACTTGAAGTCAGCGAAGCTAAACCTAAAATTTCCCGTTGTTTCGGGAATGGAGCGAAGCGGATTTCCCGAAACCTAAGCCATTTGTTGATAACTGATAACTGATAACTGATATGAAATATTTTAGTGGATTGATATTTTTAGCCATTATGACCTATTTGGTATGGCCTTATGTACATTTGTATCAACTCAGTAACGCCGTAGCAAATAATGACCAAGTCGCATTTAACCAACTGCTCGATATTGAAACGATTCGCCTCAATCACAAAAAAAACATCGAATGGAAAATAAACCATTTAGCGCCTCAACAAAATCCTTTGTCTGGTATGATGCGTGAAGGGGCAAAAATTTTCGGCAATACGGCTGTGGACACGATGATAGATGCGAATTGGATACTTGAGCGTTTACGTCAAATTGGACCACTGTGGGATAAGGTGACATTTGCCTTTTTTGAATCGCCGACTCGTTTCACGATTAGACTTGGAGAATTAGGGCATAATCCCGTTCATGTTGAAATGACTCTGCAAGATTGGAATTGGCGGGTGACGGCGATTTATGAATGACAACTTAGAAAAATTACGCCAACGCCTAGCCGAATTTGCCGCCATGCGCGACTGGGACCAGTTTCATTCGCCCAAAAATCTCGCCATGGCTTTAATTGCAGAAGCTGCGGAATTAGTTGAACATTTTCAATGGCTCACAGAAGAACAAAGCCAGTTACTATCTCCCGAAAAAAAACAAGCTGTCAGTCATGAATTAGCCGATGTATTGATTTATCTTATTCGTATCGCCGATAAACTTGATATTGATCTAATTGCCGCTGCCCAAAGCAAAATCGAAATTAATGAAACTCGTTATCCTGTGGAGCGGGTAAAGGGTGATGCTCGCCGCGCTGAAGAATATTGATATGCATAATGGAAAAAAAATTGTTATCGTCATGCCCGCCTATAATGCTGAACGCACTCTGCGGCGCACTTATGAGGAAATCCCTCACGATATTGTTGATGAAGTTATTTTGGTAGATGATAAAAGTGGTGATGCCACTGCCCAAGTTTCAAAATCGCTCGGTATCTCAACGATTTTACATGATCAGAATATGGGGTATGGTGGTAATCAAAAAACCTGTTATAAAACGGCTTTGCAAAAAGGGGCAGACATTGTTATCATGTTGCATCCCGATTATCAGTACACGCCGAAATTGATTACCGCAATGGCTTCATTAATTTCAGAAGGGATATTTGACTGTGTGTTAGGCTCTCGGATTTTAGGAGAAGGGGCATTAAAGGGCGGTATGCCTCTCTATAAATATGTATCAAACCGTTTTTTAACGGTTTATCAAAATCTGTTGATACGTCATAAATTATCTGAATACCATACAGGCTATAGAGCCTTTTCCAGAGAAATTTTGGAAACGCTACCTTTAGATAATAATTCAAATGATTTCATTTTTGATAATCAAATGTTGCTACAGATTCTTTATGCCAATTTTTCGATTGGTGAAATCACTTGTCCAACACGGTATTTTGATGATGCTTCTTCTATCAATTTTGTAAGAGCAGTCAAATATGGGCTAAGCGTTATCATGACGACTTTAGAATATCTACTGCATCGGTGGAAAATGGTTTCAAGTTCTCGTTTTAGTCCACTTGATGAGTTCAGAAGAAAAAAACGTTAAATTTAAATTCAAAAATGCTTTGTCCAATTTGCCAACAAAAGACGCTCTCTCAAACATCACATAAATGCAGTGATTATCTAAGCAAACATACATTTACTTTGCTTAATTGTCATGCCTGTGGATGTTATATCACACAAGGGATTTCTCAAAATCCAACAACGGATTACTATGGCACTGCCTACTATAATTCTAAAAAGGGTAAATTTTCACCGCTGATAGAAAAAATATTTCGCTTTAATCACAAAAGAAATGCCCAATTTTTTTATAAAAACTTCCAACCTAAGCGGGTTTTGGAAATGGGCTGTGGTAGAGCTTATATATTGCGTGAACTTAAACAATTAGGAGTTCAAGTCTATTGTCTGGAATCGGCGGGGGCGGCTGAGTGGATACTCAAAAATGAAGACGTTAATGTTTTAACAACAGAACAGGAAAATATTTGGCCGACAGAATTTTTCCAACTCATCGTCTTTTGGCATGTATTTGAACACTTGCCCGATCCCATCACTGCTTTAGAACAAGCGACTCAAGTCCTTGAAAAAGATGGCGTGTTATGTATTAGTGTACCGAATATCAGTAGTTATCAAGCCCAGTTAGCTTTAGCGACTTGGTTTCATTTAGATGTACCAAGACATCTTTTTCATTTTAGTAAAAAAGGACTTATTGAGTTGCTAGAAAGACATGACTACGAAATCCTGAAAGTGACTTCAGGGGATGCTATTCAAAATCTATTTGGATGGTTTCAAAGTCTTGCCAATCTTTTCACCCCTTATGCTCCAAATACGCTTTATCGTTTTTTGCAAGGAGGCAGTGCTTGGCGAAAGGTTGCCAAATTTCCTTTGCTTATTCAACTACTCACTGCCATTATCTGGGTTCCAATCGGCTTGCTAGGCTATATCATTGAAGAACTGACAGCTCATTATGGTACAGTAACAATTTTTGCTAAAAAGAAAGTTTAGTCCAAGATAAATCTTGGACTCCTACAATTATATGAAAAATATCAACAAATTTTTTCTCATTAAAATAATCCTCATTATTTTTTGTTTGGCACTAGCCATATTCACCGCCTACCACAACGCCTTAAACAATGCTTTTGTTGCAAGTTGGGATACTGGATACTATGTGATTGGTAATCCCAACATCAAAGCCTTCAATTGGGAAAATATCCAATGGATGTTTACCCATTTTTACATGGCGAATTGGCATCCCCTGACTTGGCTCTCACATGCCCTTGACTATGCTTGGTTTGGACTTGAGCCGTGGGGACATCACCTTGTCAGTCTTATTATTCACGGCTTTAACACCGTTTTACTCTTTGTGCTGGTGATTGTTTTAATGTCATCTGCCAACAAATCTTTTAACAATCAAACACTGTTAGCAGCTGGGTGCGCTGCGATTTTATTTGGAATACATCCACAACATGTTGAATCTGTTGTGTGGATAGCAGAACGCAAAGATGTGTTAAGCCTATTTTTTATCTTATTAGCCCTGTTATCTTATGTTTTTTATAATACCAGCCGACATCTATCTTGGTATTTGTCAGCACTGTTCTGCTTTGTACTGGCACTCTTAGCGAAACCGATGGCGGTGACGTTCCCAGTCATTCTGATACTGATGGATGTTTATCCACTCAATAGAACAGTTCTCACCGCCTCAGCTCAGCCAGACAAACTTTCTTTGCTTATCATTGAAAAAATCCCCTTTTTTATTTTTACGCTTTTCTCAATTATCATTACTCTTGTGGCACAAGAGCAGGGGGGCGCCCTTGCAAGCATTCAAGGCTTGAGCATAGAAATGCGTTTACTGAATGCCTTTAATAGTCTTATTTTTTATATTACCAAATTCATTTTTCCTCTTGGTTTATCACCTTATTATCCTTTTCCATCAACTCTCGACTTGATTCCAGTCATCACCTGTTTTTTCATTACTTTTCTGTGTGGCTACTCCTGGTATAAAAAAAAGTATTATTGGTTAATAACTTGGTTATTTTATTTGGTCACTTTATCGCCTGTCATTGGCATCATACAAGTAGGTGGTCAAGCGGCGGCAGATCGTTATGTTTATTTACCGACAATTCCTTTTTATATACTCTTAGGTATTGGTATCGCCAAACTATTATACGCCGGAAAACTCCTCAAATTAGGAACCCTTATCAGTTTTTTGTTACTAAGTGTTGTGTTAGTACAATTGACTCAAAAACAAAGCTTGGTTTGGAAAAATGACGTGATATTTTGGAATTATACTGTGGCATACACGCCCACTACCCCTTCGGTACAATTTTATTTGGGTAATGCCTATTTAAAGGAAGGAAAGTATGAAAAGGCAATTGTGCATTATCATCTCGCATTGTCGCTAGAACCTCGAAATAAGTGGTGGTACGAAAATCTTTCGATTGCTTATATCAAGCTAAATCGCTTAGAAGAGGCACTGGCTCTCCTCAAGCAACTGATAGAACTCAAGACGGAGGTGGACTATAGCTGGGATAACATTTACTATATGATTGGATGGATATATTTTAAACAAGGGCTTTTAGAACCCGCACAAGATTCATTAACAAAAGCACTAGAAATCAATCCGGAGAATAAAGGGGCGCGAGAACTGTTGGTAAAAATACCACTCACGGGTTCTAAGGCAACTCGCAAATAATAATATGGCAAGGGCAACCACAAGGGATTGCCCCTACAACCCCATGATTACCGTAGGGGCAATCCTTTATGGTTGCCCTGACTGGTATATTATTATTTGCGAGTTGCCTAAGTAGGTACACATAAATCTTTTGGTCAGCGAAGCTAAACAACTGTTGGTGGATTACTACATGACTTATTTTTCCGAGTTTGAATATAAAAGTTGGGTAATTTGTTCAGAAACTAAACCGATCAAAAAAATCAGCAAAGAAGTGACAAACAACAAAACACCCATATTGGTAAAGCGTCCAGCCGTTACGAAGGTGTGTATGTAATAACCTAGCCCCAACAGAAAAAATCCCGAACTCAGCGAGCCAAATAACTTTAAGGGCGCATACAATGTGCCTATCTTGAAAATAATCAGCAAAAACCGTACACCGTCACGCAAGAGTTTAATATGGCTCTTGCCGATACGTGTATGTGCCACAATGGGAATATAACTGACACCATAGCCAGCGCGGAAAAAAGCCATTGTGATGGTAGTCGGATAAGAAAATCCATTGGGTAGTAAATAGAGAAATTCTTTAAACTTGTCGGCTTTAACGGCGCGAAATCCAGACGTTAAGTCCGCAACCTTATGTCCAACCATCCAACTCGATAGCCAATTATAAAAGCTATTCGCACACCAGCGCAAAAAACTGGCTTGTGAATTGCCACTACGGGCGCCGACGACCATCTCATGCCCACCCTCCAACTCCGCCAATTGCCTTTCAATATCTTGGGGATCATGTTGTCCATCGGCATCCATAAATATGAAAATATCGCCACTGGCAGCGCGTGCTCCACTTTTGATGGCAGCACCATTGCCCATACTGTAGGGATGACTGATGACTTTTGCGCCTGCTTGCGTGGCAATACTCGCCGAGTCATCGCTAGAACCATCATCAACCACGATAATTTCAGCATCGGCGTAATTTTGTTTTAAAGTCGGAATAAGCTTTTTTAAACTCTGCGCTTCATTCAGACAAGGTAAAATGATACTCAAGCTCATAAGATTTTGATTAAAAGTGTGTGGAGTGCAAGGCGTACCTTGCACCAATTAATTTGAACTAATTTCCAATCTCTCCTGTATTAATTTTTCACCTTTATTTAAATCTTCAAGATATAAATATCTTTCAGAGACATTTAAATCTGCACGCATCTTGACGATACCATCCAATGCTTCTCTATCACGCCCCTCCAATTGTAACCAGATCAGTCGTTGCAACCCTAGATGTATATTAGAGGCTAAAGATAATGACTTATCAGCCATGCGTATGGCATCACCATAGCGTTTTTCATTAGCATAAAAAGCAGCATAAAGATGATATAGCTCATCTCTATAGAAGACTGTAAACACTGTATTTTCGGCTAATGTCTTGAAAAGAGTCTCTATCGTTTCAGAACTCAAATGAGCACAGGCACCGGCGGCTTTTAGCTTAATGACGGATTGTAAAGCATTAAGAGTGGCAATATCACCTTTGCTGCTCCGAAAACGACGTATTACCTTTTCTATCTCTGGTAATGGAATTTTGCTATTATAACAACTACCACCTAACCAGATAGCATAAGGACCAGAATCTTCTGGAAAGGCTTCTACCATCTGCCGATAATATTCTAATACTTTTTTATCATATCCCGCCACAAGAAAAAGACTAGCCGCATGTGATTGGGCATTGCGTGACTGGGGATGTTGTTCAGCCCAAACGGCTGCTTGCATTAAAGGCTTACCCCATAAATCTGTTTCTAAGGCAGTGACGACCGAAAATAGGAGCAAGTATAAAGCACTGAATACAATAGCCGCTTTGCGTAAAAAAGTCTCCTGCATTCTGTCAAACATCCACAAGATACCATAAATAGCCGCAAAAAGTACCCCTAACATGGCTAAGTAATTGCGATGTTCAAAATACAACATCAACCCAATAAAGCTAGATTCTAAAACATGCCCAGCTAAAAACCACAAAACCGCTAATGCGAATACCGGATATTTTCTACGCCAAACGAGTGCCGCAACTAACATCAGCGTGAGAAAAGCGACAGCGAACACAGTTGTCATGGGTGACAATAAATGACGAGAAATAACATAATCATCATGGAATAAACCATAAGAATGTGGCACTGGTATCAGTATTTTAAAGAGATACTCGGAAAGGATACGTGTTTCAGTGAGTAAACGTTCTCCCAAGGTAAAAGAGCGAATCTCATAAGCTTTCAGTATGTTATCAAAAGTCAAGAGAAAATAGCCAGCCAGTAGCAGTAACGGAAGATATAAAAATACCCCGCTCCAAGCTTGCCAATAGCGCGGTTTGGGTAAAGAACGTAAAACGGTTGCTTCCAGCACTAACACATATAAAACCAACAACACACCATTTTCTTTACTCAAGGTAGCCAGTATGCCACCCAATCCAATCCCAAGAGTAATCCAAATCCAAAAAGCCCTTGGCGTTAAAAGCCCTTGTGCCAATTGTTGACGACTGCGTACATAAATCAATAATGCCGCTAAGGTAAAGAGGGTTGATAATTCCACCATACGTTGTACGGTGTAAAGCACGGTGGAAACTTGGAAAGGATGTAACAACCAGAGTGAAGTGGTGAGTAAGCTCAGTAAAAGGGCACGCCTTTCTGGCAATGCCATAATACGTGTGAGGTAGAGAAGAAGCCAAAAGATGAGACAAGCATTGACTAAATGAATCATAAGATTCACATATTTAAAGCTCCAAAGCTCAAAAGGCCAGTGGTGTGCCTGCAAAGCAAAGCTCAAGAGTGAGACGGGGCGACCGAGCTGACTGGCAATACCTTCCATGCTAAATCGCAGGATTTCAGTCAATTTCTCGGTTCTATTATTAATCAGTTCTAAAAATTGTAGATTAGCCGTATCATCTAGTAGGCGGCTACCCTCTAGCCCATCCCAATAAATCCGGGTGGTAAACATCAAGATGATAAAAAAAATGCTGCCGATTATCAGTTGTAAGCGATTGTATGAACTCATTTTATTTTTAATGAGGGGAAAATTGTCGGCTAGGAGTCCAAGATTTATCTTGGACGTCCTGTGTAAAAATAAAAAAAAACCCGCTCCACGAAGCGGAGCGGGTTCCCAATACTAAAATTAAAATCAAATATTAACGGTTATCTGCAATTTGAAGGCAGATACTTCACTAGCATATCAGTGTTCGTGCAAGTCCATATCTTGCTTGTGGTATCGTACACAAGTACGATTGAGCCGCCTATGCTAGTTACTTCACCGTGTAAGCGTTTACCAGTAACATCGATTCCTATGCTGGTGCTGTATTTACCCCCAGTCATGGCACCGATGCTAGCTGGGGCAGATGGCCAGGTGCTGGTATCGTTGGCAGCGGCAAATTCCAAAACAGGACCCTTCATACCCGCCAGCAAACCCAAGGTTTCAGCAACTTTCGCTCTTTGCAAATAGTCAGTGTAAGCAGGAATGGCGACAGCGGCCAAAATACCAATAATCGCAATAACGATCATCAATTCAATCAAGGTAAAACCTTTTTGTACAGTTCTCATGACATTTCTCCTAAAATTTAATTTTACTTTAACAAATAAAATAAAGATAAATAAACAAATCAAATAAACTTTTAACCAAACCCAATTTGGTGAGGTTTGCCCTAAGTATTGCATAGGGTGTGCCATCTTTTTTATCTTATTGATTTATAAATACTTTCTTATAAAACAGGAGACGGTAAGGATAGGGGGGGGAGTGCTGAAACTGAGCACCTTTCAACAATTAAAACCTGTCTCATTAGGTACATATAATTGATTTTTAATCCAATTTATTAAATGTGCTGATTTTCAACAGGTGGTGTTGTATTTCAACACATTTAATAATTTCAATAACTTATAAATGCTTTTTCCTGTTTTATATGCCTTTTGAACTTCATGTCTGTGTCAAAAAAATGGCACATACAAGTCCAAGATAAATCTTGGACTCCTACTAAACTCAAGCCACAAAATGTTTTTCAACAGGCTCAGACTGAAGAGCATAATATTGTAATAGCATGATCGCATAGAACAACGGATTGAACAGTTTATCCATAGTCAGATAAGTGACTTGTTCTAGCCATTTGTCAGCGAATATCCCGGAGGCTACCGTACTCGCTATTACGCCAATAAACATAGAAATAAATAATGGCACCATCAATATTAGTGCAGTGCGCCACCAGTTGCCCCACACCAGTTGGTGACTCCGTTGCAAAGACTGAAATATTGTTGCATTCTCAAAAAGGATAAGTGGTGTAAAAAATCGCAGTGAGACGGCAAAAAGTATCCCCGGTATTATTACCATTAATCCGATAGCAACCAAAAATGTGTACAGCCAAGTTGCCAAAAAAATGGGTAACAATTTTTTGCCAGCTTGTAGCAAGGCATCAAAGTTGCCCCTGTCAGATTGGGTGAGGATGGCATTAATGCGGTAAAAAATCGCTGTCTGTAAAAGCAACATTATTATCATGTAGAGGATGAAATAGGGCATGGAATCTGTCATGGCATTCATCAAAATGATCATATCGGGCGAATTCAATTCTGGGATCAACCAATAAAGTAGGACAGATAAAGCCGCATCTGCCAACGCGAGTGGCAAGACTTTGGGAAAACAGAGTATAAATAGCTTGAATCCATCCTCTAAGATTTTTGCTGTGGATTGTGGCTTGGTGGGTAATTCAAACATGTGGATATGGTATTCTCGGTTGATTTTAACTTTGGACGTCCAAGATAAATCTTGGACTCCTACCAAATGCCGGAGCATTTTATCATGCAGCGTTTTTCTTACCATGTTTTTTTATTACTCATTTTATGGCAGATTTTTTCTCCCGCATTTGCTGATGCCACCGCAATTATCAAAGCGGCTATCGACTACTGGCGCGATAAATCCTCTTATTCGGTGGCAGAGATGACTATCCATCGCTCCGACTGGCAACGCACGATGACGATGTGGACGCAGGGGTAGAGAGGTGCTAAAAATCCGCGCTGATTATATTGTTTTAGAACATGCTTTTTATGATCAAGATAATATATTAGTCAAAAAAATGGTGACGCGAGACATCAAATTCATGGGTGGTAAACTCATCGCAGCGACGCAGCGTATGCAGAAGGCGCCGGCTGAATGGACAGAAATTGTGGTCAAAGAGGCGCAATTCAAAATCAATGTGCCTCGCAGCACCTTTACTTTGTCTAATTTGCGTAATCCTCGATTTAAGTTAAGACTAAATTATTGATTTTTCTTTTGATGTTTTGTTTAGCTGCACTGACTTCGTATCGGGAATTGAGCGTAGCGGATTTCCCGAAACAACTAAACTATTTTTCGAGTATTTTGGAGTCCAAGATTTATCTTGGGAGCTCATGTATAATTTAAAATGATTATTCTACGTTTAGCATGGCGCAAGATCTGGCGCCACCCTCGCCGCAGTGGGCTAACCATTGCGGCTATTGCCTTTGCTGCCGCTTTGCTAGTGTTTATGATTACCTTGCAATTCGGCTCCTATGTATTTGGATAAACCTAAAATGCGTAGTACCATTGCCCAAGCGCAGCCATTGGCTGAAGATTTGCGCCAAATCAATGGAATAGTAGAAATTGCGGTACGTGCTAACGGTTTTGCTCTGGCAGCCTCAGATGAACGCACTTATGGCGTACAAGTCATCGGCGTGGAAACCGCCTACGAGGGCAAATTGTCTACTATCCCCGGACGTATCCAAAGCGGACAATTTTTAAGCAGTGAGAATGCCCAAGAAGGGTTAAAGTGGGCGATGAATTGACTTTGCTGGGTAGTGGGCACGATGGCTCAATCGCGGCGGCTGTGTTGCCTATCGTTGGTATTTTTAAGAGCGGGTTACGAAATGATCGGATTAAGTAGCCTGATTTATCCCGTGTTGAAGATTTCAGATGTTGTAACAGCGAATGTACTCATTATAGTCTTGGGATTACTTGCGAGCTTGTATCCTGCTTGGCGAGCGGCACGCTATGTGCCTGTGGAGGCGATTACGAGGACTTAACAAACAGAGCGGCGGGGTTTTGGCAACACCACCGGTATTGTTTCGTTGTTTCGCTCATTGCGCTCCGCGGATTTCCCGCAACGAAGATCGCGGAGCTAAACTCTCGAAAAAAATAAAAAAATAAATTATCTTTTTGCAAATTCTTTCGGCAAAGAAGTCAAGTTACTCGTGCAATTCCAAGTATGGGTGGTTTTATCATACACAAGCAGAAGAGCGGGAGAACCTTCCTCTATTTGACTGGATAGTTTATTCCATAATTCTGGTTGAGCAATACTGGTATAACTACCTGAATCTGTCACATTCACAACGGTACTCAACCAATCTTTGTCATCCTGTTTAGTTTCCATTCCCAAAAGAGGTTGCTTGAAATCAGATTGCACTGTTTCAGAAGATTTTGCTCTTTGTTGAAGATAGTCTGTATAACTAGGAAAAGCCCAAAGTGCAAAAATACAAGCAATCGCAATTGTGCTCATCAATTCAAGAAAGGTAAAACCCTTTTGTTTAGTTTTCATGGTATTTCTCCCAATGCGGTAATAAATAAGAAACCTTTGTTCTCACCCAGTTTGAGCAAGGAGTAATTATTTTTGAATACGCATTATTTATGCCAAAACTTATTTTATTGATTTTACATATTTTTTTATAAAAAAAAGGTAAAAAGGAGAATGGAGATGCTGATTTTCAGCACCTTTCAACAATTAAAATCCGCATGAGATCGATTACAAGATTGATTTTAAAAAAATAAATAAAATGTGCTGAAATTCAGCAGCACCTGCTGAATTTCAGCATACTTATGTTTTAGACGATGTTTTATCAGGAGAGTAACAGTATAACTTATTGATTTAAATTAATTTTTAAAAAAATATCAATCAATTTTTGATCCTGAGTCGTGCATTTATTTGCAACTGTGAGGCAGATACTTCAGCGTGTAGCCGGGGCTGTGAGTACAAGTCCAAATATGGGTTATTGTATCATATACAAATATGATTGAACCTTCACTCATCAAACTGATTACTTGACCCCATATTTTAGGCTTGGCAATAGTGATATTAGTGGTGTACTTACCTTCTGTTATGGCACCAATACTCGCGGGTGTAGCAGGCCAATTTCCCAGATCATTTTGGACTCGCGCAAATTCCAAAATGGGGGTCTTCAAGGCCGACAACAAAAGTAAGGTCTCAGAGACTTTCGCTCTTTGCATGTAATCGCTATAAGTCATAATGCTTACACCAGCCAAAACACTGATAATCCCAATAACGATTATCATTTCAATAAGAGTCAAGCCCCTTTGTTTGCTTCTCATAAAATTGCTCCTAATAATTTAACAAAGCTTTAACCCAAGCCCATTGAATGGGCGAGTGAATTGCATAGCATAAAGTGTGCCAAATAGACTATACTCCTACAAGGGTGGTACTTTAAAAAATCAAGCCAATCGGAGAAACGCTTGACTGGTTTTCACGCGCCGACGCAATGCCATTAGCGATTTTATCAAAGCTTTTAAGCATTATAGCTTGATCAACACTCAGTAATGATTTTATTTTTTTTTATAATTTTTTATAAAAAATTCTTGTAGTCACCAAAAAAAAATATATTGTTTATAACAAATTGTTTTTAATCGTTTTTGTTAAAAACACAACAAATAGTCTTGCATTTTTGAATACGGGTGGTAATAATTAATTCAAAGGGCGTCATCGCTTTGGCGTTACCTTGGGATTTAAACCTTTTGACTTAACAGGAGACTTAAAAATGAAAGGTCCATTAGCCCTGCGACATCTCTTAGCAGGCACTATATTCATCTTCGGATCGGCATACGCCGCTCCACCGCCCACCATCAACGCTAATTTTGAGCCTCAGAGCGGCTCTATCTGCGATACCGTTACTGAAATTCCAACCCCGGAGTGTGATGCTCTTGTCGCTCTCTATAACAATACGGATGGTGATAACTGGATAGATAACACCGGATGGAATGAGACAAATACGCCTTGTAGTTGGTATGGAGTGAGCTGTAGCACTGGACATGTATCGCAACTATCTCTGTCTTTCAACCAACTCAGCGGAGAAATCCCACCGCAACTGGGTCAGTTGACCAGTTTACAAGGTATCTGGCTGGATTCCAACCAGCTCAGCGGAGAAATCCCACCAGAATTGGGTCAGTTAAGCAGTTTACAATATCTCTATCTGGATTCCAACCAACTCAGCGGATCTATCCCAGCGGATATGGCTCAGTTGAGCAGTTTACAAATTTTATGGCTGTCTGGAAACCAACTCAGCGGAGAAATCCCACCGGTTCTGGGTGATTTGAGCAGTTTACAAGGTCTCCGGCTGTCTGGAAACCAACTCAGCGGTCCTATCCCACCAGAACTGGGTCAGTTGAGCAATTTACAATATCTCTTGCTGTCTGGAAACCAACTGTGCGGAGAAATCCCATCTGAGTTGATGACTCTGGATACTAGCCTGGGAGGAAATCTGTCAGTGCTACTCCCATCTGAGTTGATGGATATTAGCCTGGGAGGAAGTCTGTCAGCGCTACAAATACAAAACAACAACTTAATTAATGATGAGACGGTTTATGACGCTGACTTTATTGCTTGGCTTGATAAAATGAACCCTGAATGGCGTGAGCAAGTGTCACCTTCATACTGTAGTTTGTTGCAATTTTCAGCGGCTGATTATAATGTCAATGAAGGAGACGTCTCCGTAACTATTACCGTCATTCGTTCAGGTACTAGTAGTAAAGGTGCGGTGTCGGTAGAGTATGCCACCAGTGACGACTCTGCGACTGCCGGCAGCGACTATACAGCCACATCAGACACCCTAAACTGGGCAGACGACGATACCACTAACAAGACTTTTACAGTAAACATCATTGACGATAGCGAGCTGGAAAACGATGAAACTTTCATCGTCAGCTTAAGCAATCCCACAGGTGATGCCCAATTAGGTGAGCCAGTTACGGCGGTGGTGACGATCAAAGCTAATGATTCAATCCAAAATACGCTAACCGTCACCAAATCAGGTACCGGCAGCGGCACTGTCATCAGTTCCGAGGAGGGGATTGACTGTGGCACTGATTGCACCGAAGACTACGATTCTGGAACACCAGTCACTTTGACGGTTACACTTGATGCGGGTTCTACATTTATCGGTTGGAGTGGTGATTGTACTGGCACCAGTTGTTCCGTTACCATGGACGCTGACCTTACCGTTGACGCTCAGTTTGATGAGCTCCCTGACTCTATCTGCGAAACCGTTACTGAAATTCCACCTGAGGAGTGTGGAGCTCTTGTCGCTCTCTATGATAGCACTGATGGTGATAATTGGGTAAATAAGACCGGATGGAAGGTGACAGATACGCCTTGTAGTTGGCATGGACTGACATGTAGCGGTGGACATGTATCACAACTATCTCTGTCTTTCAACCATCTCAGCGGAGAAATCCCACCAAAACTGGGTAATTTGAGCAGTTTAGAAAATCTCTCTCTGGATTTCAACCAACTCAGCGGTCCTATCCCAGCGGAACTGGGTGATTTGATCAATTTAAAATTTATCAGGTTGGCAGCCAACCAACTCAGCGGTCCTATCCCACCAGAACTGGGTAATTTGATCAAATTAGAGGTTCTCTATCTGTATAACAACCAACTGTGCGGAAAAATTCCAGATTCTTTGATGAATTTGACGGAACTGTATTCAGCACCGTATGGTATAAAATTACGAGACAACAACTTAATTAATGATGAAGCGGCTTATGACGCTAACTTTGTTACTTGGCTTTATGAAATGGACCCTGATTGGCGTGAGCAAGTGTCACCTTCATACTGTCGTTGGTTGCAATTTTTACCGGAAAATTTTAGTGTCATTGAAGGAGACGGCTCCATAACTCTTACTGTCATTCGTTTAGGAGAAAGTCAAGGTGCGGTGTCGCTAGACTATGCCACCAGTGACGGCTCTGCGATAGGCGACAGCGACTATACACCCACATCAGACACCCTATACTGGGCAGACGGCGATACCGAGCCCAAGCCTATTACAGTAGAGATCATTGACGATAGCGAGCCAGAAAGCGATGAAAATTTCTTTGTCACCTTAAGCAATCCCACAGGTGATGCCCAATTAGGTGAGCCAGATACGGCAGAGGTGACGATCACAGATGATGACCAAAATAGGCTAACCGTCACCAAATCAGGTACCGGCAGCGGCACTGTCATCAGTATCCCTCCTGGGATTGACTGTGGCACTGATTGCACCAAAAACTACTCTGTAATTGAATCAGTCACCTTGACTGCAACGCCTGATTTCAATTCTGAATTTATCCGTTGGAGTGGTGACTGTAGTGGCACTGACACCACTTGTACCCTTATCATGGACACTGACCATAGCGTCGCCGCTCAGTTTAATGAGAGCCTTGGCTGCGAAAGCGTTACTGAAATTCCAAAACAGGAGTGTGAAGCTCTTATCGCTCTCTATGAGAACACTGATGGTGATAACTGGCTAAATAATAGCGGGTGGTATCAATCGAGTACGCCTTGTAGTTGGCATGGCGTTTCATGTAGCGATGGACAGGTATCGCAACTATCTCTGTCTTTCAACCAACTCAGCGGTCCTATCCCACCGCAACTGGGTCAGTTGAGCCGTTTAACGAGGCTCTATCTGTATAACAACGAACTCAGCGGAGAAATCCCAGCGGAACTGGGTCAGTTGAGCCGTTTAGAAACTCTCAGGCTGTCTTTCAACCAACTCAGCGGAGAAATCCCACCGGAACTGGGTATGTTGAGCCGTTTACAAAATCTCCTGTTGTATTCCAACCAACTCAGCGGAGAAATCCCACCGGAACTCGGTCAGTTGAAACGTTTAGAATATCTCTATCTGGATTCCAACCAACTCAGCGGTCCTATCCCACCGCAACTGGCGCATTTGAATAAATTACAAATTATATGGCTGGATTCCAACCAACTCAGCGGTCCTATCCCACCCGAACTGGGTCTGTTGAGCAATTTACAAGGTATCCGGCTGTCTGGAAACCAACTCAGCGGTCCTATCCCACCCGAACTGGGTCAGTTGAGCAATTTAGAATATCTCTTGCTGTCTGGAAACCAACTGTGCGGAAAAATCCCATCTGAGTTGATTAATCTGGATACTAGCCTGGGAGGAAGTCTGTCAATGCTAGTCCCATCTGAGTTGATGAGTCAGATGGATAGTAGTCTGGGAGAAAGTCTGTCAGCGCTACAATTACAAAACAACAACTTAATTAATGATGAGACGGTTTATGACGCTGACTTTATTGCTTGGCTTGATAAAATGAACCCTGAATGGCGTGCTCAAGTGTCACCTTCATACTGTAGTTTGTTGCAATTTTCAGCGGCTGATTATAATGTCAATGAAGGAGACGTCTCGGCAACTATTACTGTCACTCGTTCAGGAGATAGTCAAGGTGCAGTGTCGGTAGAATATGTCACCTCCGATGATTCTTCTGCCACCGCTGGCAGCGACTATACTCACACCTCAGGCACTTTGAATTGGAGTGATGGCGATGACGCTGATAAGACTTTTATAGTAGAGATCATTGATGATAGTGACCCGGAAAATGATGAAACTTTCATCGTCAGCTTAGACAATCCCACAGGTGATGTCCAATTAGGAACACCAGATACGGCTGTGGTGACGATCAAAGCTAATGATTCAAACCAAAAGATGTTATCCGTCACCAAATCAGGTAGCGGTCAAGTGACAAGTTCCCCGGCTGGGATTGAGTGTGGCACTGACTGTTCCGAAGACTACGATTCTGGAACTGAAGTCACTTTGACGGCAGCACCTGAATTCCATTCGATATTTACCGGTTGGAGTGGTAGTTGTACTGGCACTGAGACCAGTTGTACCGTTACCATGGACACTGAGCATACCGTCAACGCTAATTTTGAGACGGAGTCTATCTGCGATAGCGTTATTGAAATTCCAAACTCGGAGTGTGAAGCTCTTGTCAAGCTCTATGATAGCACTGATGGTGATAACTGGATAAATAATACCGGGTGGAATAAGACGTATACGCCTTGTAATTGGTATGGCGTTTCATGTAGTGGTGGACATGTATCGCAACTTTCTCTGTATTCTAACCAACTCAGCGGAGAAATCCCACCGGAACTGGGTCAGTTGAGCCGTTTACAATATCTCTGGCTGGATTTTAACCAACTCAGCGGAGAAATCCCACAGCAACTGGGTGATTTGAGCAATTTAAAATATCTCTGGCTAGATTTCAACCAACTCAGCGGAGAAATCCCCGCAGAACTGGGTCAGTTGAGCCGTTTACAATATCTCTGGCTGTCTGGAAACCAACTCAGCGGAGAAATCCCACACCAACTGGGTGAGTTGAGCAATTTAAAATCTCTCTATCTGGATGGAAACCAATTCAGCGGAGAAATCCCACAGCAACTGGGTGAGTTGAGCAATTTAAATTCTCTCTATCTGTATGGAAACCAACTGTGCGGAAAAATCCCAGAGGAGTTGATGAATCTGGATATTACCCTGGGAGGAAGTCTGTCAACGCTAGACTTACAAAAGAACAACTTAATTAATAATGAGGCGGTTTATGACGCTGACTTTATTGAGTGGATTTATCAAATGGACCTGGCTTGGTGGGCTCAAGTGTCACCTTCATACTGTACTTTGTTGCAATTTTCACAGGCTAATTATAATGTCAATGAAGAAGGCGACTCCGTAACTCTTATAGTCACTCGTTTATTAGATAATTGTCAAGGTGCTGTGTCGGTAGACTATGCCACCAGCGACGGGACTGCGACAGCCGGCAGCGACTATACCGCCACATCAGGCACCCTAGAGTGGGATGACGGCGATACCGAGTCCAAGACTTTTACAGTACCTATCACTGGCGACAGCGAGCCAGAAAGCGATGAAACATTCAGCATCAGCTTGTCCAATCCCACAGGTTGTGCCGAATTAGGTGACCCAGATACAGCGGTGGTGACGATCAGAGATAATAACTCTAGTTTGTTGCAATTTTCACCGGCTAATTATGAGGTCGATGAAGGAGACGACTTCGTAACTCTTACCGTCACTCGTTCAGGTACTACTCAAGGTGCGGTGTCGGTAGAGTATGCCACCAGCGACGGCACTGCGATAGCCGGCAGCGACTATATCGCGACATCAGGCACCCTAGACTGGGATGACGGCGAGACCAAGTCCGAGCCTTTTACAGTAGGCATCATTGACGATAGCGAACAGGAAAGCGATGAAAATTTCTTTGTCACCTTGTCCAATCCCACAGGTGGTGCCAGATTAGGTGAGCCTGAGTCATATATAGCGGAGGTGACGATCAAAGATAATGACCCGTCAGGTGGTACCGTCGTCTTGTCCGTAGAGCCAGCAGCATCAAACGTATATATTGAAGAAGAATTTGATGTCCGCATTATGGTTCAGGCAGACACGCAAGAAGTCGATGGTGCGAGTGCCTATCTTGATTTTGATACCACGTACCTAGAAGTGGTGAGCATGACCCCTGGTGGTGAACTTGACGTAGTTCTTGAGAACTCGTTTGACAACGGGACAGGTCAGATCAACTATGCCGCTGGGAAACTGGTAGCGCCATTCCCTTGGGGTACTTTTGAGCTAGTCACTATCCGTCTGAGGGCAAAGGCAGAAACGCTAGGAACACCTTTAAACTTCGTTTTCGATGCACCAAGAATAACAGATGCGAGCTTTGGAGGCGTATCGGTATTTGATCACGCGGAAGATGGGAACGTGAGGATTTCACCGAGCGGTGCCATGGTGATAGGTAGTGTGGACCTTCAGCGCAGTGTTCCAGCACCAGATGAGTCATGGGAGACGGATGTGCGTGTGAGCTTTACTGTGCCTTCTGAGAGCAATCCGAGCTACAGCTTTACGACAACGACGGACCAAAACGGTGAGTTTGTGGTTGGTCCAGTTGATCCATTGGACTATGACATGCGGGTGAAAGGCACCCATACACTGCAAAACCTGGTACCCGTTACCTTGGTGTCGGGCGACAATTCAGTGAATGTGGACCTCTTGTTGGAAGGTGATGCTAATGACGACAATTGTGTGACCATTTTGGATTTTTCCATTCTCGCCAGCACGTTTGGCTTAGGCACCGGTGAGCCCGGATTTGATCCGAGCGCTGACTTTAACCAAGATACTTCCGTCACGATTTTAGACTTCTCCCTACTGGCAGCGAACTTTGAACAATGTGGCGCACCCGAGCCATCAATACCTCCAGTTATGCCAGTCGTCTCAGGAGGGACAGTGGTGATGGCAGTGGTTCCGTCAATGACTGAGGTTAACGTTGGGGAAAGG
The DNA here is from genome assembly GCA_000785145.2 of Candidatus Thiomargarita nelsonii. Lineage (GTDB taxonomy): Bacteria > Pseudomonadota > Gammaproteobacteria > Beggiatoales > Beggiatoaceae > Thiomargarita > Thiomargarita nelsonii_B. The sequence continues at coordinate 13,269 of JSZA02000068.1, read as the reverse complement.
TTTGAGATCGTCGTTGAGGTTCAGGCGGGCGAGCAAGAGGTCGATGCTGCCAGTGCTTACCTGAATTTTGACCCCACTATCGTGCGTGTGGACGAAATGGTTTCTGGTGGTGTCCTCCCCATTGAGCTTGCTAACCGTTTTGACAACAGTGCAGGTACGATCAACTTTGCAGCAGGCACGTTATCTCCACCTATCCCCTCGGGAACGTTTAATTTGGTCACGATCCAGATGACGGCTTTGGCAGTATCGGTCGGTTCTGCGCTAGACTTTAATGCAGCAATGCCACGGCAAACTGATGTGACTTCTGGTGGTGCTTCGGAGTTTGATCACGCTGAAGGTGGCACGCTTGTCGTGTTCCGTGAAACTAGGGCAAATGATCTTGTTATTGACTTTGGCTCAGAATCTGGTATTGGGGCATGGATGAATAACGACACTTGGGCTGATATTGATTCCCGCTCACCCCGAAGTATGGTCATTGGCGACATTGATGATAGTGGTCAAGACGATTTGATCGCTGATTTTTCGCCAGATGGCATCTGGATACTGATGAACTACAATAATTGGCTTTTCCTACATAGTCTCTCAGCCGAGAGCATGACCACGGGAGACATGGATGGTAATGGACTGGATGATGTCATTATTGAGTTTGGCGAGTCTGATGGGATTTGGGTCAGGATGAATAACAGCACCTGGGTTAAATTGCATTCTTTATCACCCGAGAGCATGACCACGGGAGATATGGATGGTGGTGGACTGGCCGATGTTATTATTGATTTTGGCGAGTCTTATGGCATTTGGGTCAGGATGAATAATAGCGATTGGACTCACTTGCATTCTTTATCACCCAATAGCATGACCAGGGGAGATATGGATGGTAATGGTCAGGCTGATGTTGTTATTGACTTTGGCTCACCTTATGGCATTTGGGTCAGGATAAATAACAGCGATTGGGTTAAATTGCATTCTGTCTCACCCAATAGCATGACCACGGGATACTTGGATAATAATGCTCAGGCGGATGTTATTATTGATTTTGGCGAGTCTTATGGAATTTGGGCCAGAATGAATAACGATAGCTGGATTAAATTGCATTCAATCTCAGCCGAGGGCATGGTGACAGGGAACATAGATGGGCAGCCATCTGTTAGTAGTAACTCTGGCATCACGACTCAGGAGGTACCAGCCGAGCTAGACAATGCTGAGCCCTTACCAGAAGCTGATTTTATTTCCTTACCATAGCTAGATTTAGTACAACTAAATTGTTTCGGGAAATCCGCGTAGCTCCATTCCCGAAACAACAAAATCTCACTTGGAGTCCAAAGCTTTAGCTTTGGACGCTACATAACCGCTTTCAACGCATTCAAACAATACCAAATATTTTTCAGATTGCTAGCATAACCCATCAAACCAATACGCCATATCTGACCCGCCAAACTACCTAAACCTGCCCCAATTTCCAGATTATATTCCGTTAATAAACGAGAACGCACCTCGGCTTCGTTGACACCGGCTGGCACATTAACCGCATTGAGTTGTGGTAACCTATCCCCTTCTTTCACCTTAAAAGACAAACCCATCGCTTCAATACCGGCGCGAAAAACTTGATAATTGTTCTCATGTCGTGCCCACGCATTTTCCAGCCCCTCCTCTTTTAGAAGCACCAGTGCTTCATGTAAACCATAAAGCGCATTGATGGGCGCCGTATGATGATATGCCCGTTTCGTTTCGCCTCCCCAATAACCCATCACCAAATTGAGATCTAAAAACCAGCTCTGTACCCTATTTTTACGCCCTTTAATTTTATCAATGGCGCGATCACTAAAACTAACGGGGGATAAGCCGGGCGTACAAGATAAACATTTTTGTGTACCCGAATAAATCGCATCAATCTCCCATTCATCAACTTTAACCGGCGTACCACCCAAAGAGGTGACAGTATCAACCAAACTCAAACAATCATATTGATGAGCTAACTCACATAAAGTTTTTGCATCCGACTGGACACCAGTAGAAGTTTCCGCATGAACAAAGGCCACGATTTTCGCATTAGAATTAGCTTGGAGAGCCGCTTCTAACTTATTAGGATCAACAGCAGTACCCCACTCATCTTCAACCATGATGGCAGTACCGCCACAGCGTTCCACATTTTCTTTCATACGACCACCAAATACGCCGTTTTGGCAAATGATCACTTTATCCCCTGGCTCAACCAGATTAACAAAGCAAGTTTCCATGCCGGCAGAGCCTGGTGCTGAGACGGGAATAGTTAAAGCATTTTGTGTTTGGAAAGCATATTGTAACAAGACTTTAACTTCATCCATCATCTCAACAAAGGCGGGATCTAAATGACCGATGGTGGGTCGTCCCATGGCTTGTAAGACACGCGGATGAATGTCAGAAGGTCCCGGACCCATCAAAGTACGAACGGGCGGAACAAATGATTGAATATTATCAAGTTTCATAATTAAATTTCCTGAGTTTAAAGGAGTCCAAGATTTATCTTGGAGGGGAATAATAATAATAAAAAAAACGGGTAAAAACAAACAAAGCTACAAGTATAATACCAATACGTGTTGTAGCCCTTAGTCTAATCAAAAAAGCTCGGAAACGTCTTGGTCGTCGTCCGAGTGGGCCTGGAATTTGCAAGTTTTGTTTAGTTGCGCTCACATCCCAAAAATCTCCATTATATTATCAACCCTTTGAAGAGTACAGCGAATAGAAGACAACGAATAAAACCAAATAAAATAAATAGACTTGTCCCTTTTTGCCTAAAGGAGTCCAAGATTTATCTTGGACGAGCCGAACATAAGCGCTAGTCCAAGATAAATCTTGGACTCCAACAAACTGGTTTGCCATCAATTTCTTCAAAAAGCAAGGCGTAAATTTTCGCTTTTTTGTTCAGTCGCGTCATCTGTCGTCGTTATCTTCAACCAACAAAATATGGACGTTGGCAAGGTCCTTCATTTTATTCTCCGTAGGTTTCAATAATATGAGTGGTTTTGAACATATCAAAATATTTCATTTTTGCCAATCACTTCTAAAACGGTTGTGTAAAGAAATAAAGTAATTGAGTTGTTAGGATCAATTTTTAAAGAGGCTTTAAATTTTTCAAAAGCTTGTTTTCGGTAATTGTATTTGGCGAGACAATGCCATTAAGTTAAGCTTTTTTTGTAGGGTGGGTAGAGCGGTTCAAAACCCACCAAACCTTTGAAATTTATAACAAAGGTGGGTTTCGCTGGCTTTCTCCCAATCTTCTAGTACATTGTCAAGCTGCTTTTGTCTGGCTGTCCCAAGATAAATCTTGGACTCCTACCAGACAATATTAAGTTGACAGTGTACTAGGGTGCTATGATAATTGGGTTCTTGAGCAATTAACACGTTAAAAGCCTTTTTTTGTACTTCATCTGATAAGTGACGTTGCATGAAATAAGTTTTTTTATAATACGCTTTTAGTTGGGTTTGCCTAAGTAACGTTTATATATTAACTACAATAACACCGAACGGAAATCTCGTGACATTTATCAGGATGACTATATTGTGCTATCATAAGAACTTGATTAATCTTTTTGAGATCAACAAAAAACTATAAGAGGTTAGCAAACATGAAATATGCTTTGAAAGAACGAATTGGAGATCCATCGCTTTTTTGTGGACGCCAGCGATAAATGGAATTGTTGACGAATTGGGCCCATAATATACCTAGAGAAACTGCAGTGCTTATTTAATATCTTGTGGAATAAAAACGGTGTGGTGATTCCCTTTTAATCGACATGGCTGATAAAATCAGTGATCATGTCGTTTTGAAAGATATTCGTTCCTTTCAAAAATATTTGGACGCAGAAAAGGTTGATCAAGCGATGAATTGGGCTTTTGGTGCCCCTGGTGTGATTGCGGGAATAGAAAATATCTTTTTTCTGGTCATGATCGATGAAATCCAATATATGACCCAATATATTTAAATAGGAGCTAGCGAATGCGAAGGTTAAAAACAATGGCTAAATTACGTCCTGTTTCTCATGGAATGCGAATTTTCACCGTTGTCTGGTTTGGACAAACGATTTCCCTCACAGGCTCTGAACTCACCTTTTTCGCATTAGGTGTCTGGGTGTATCAGAACACGGGTTCAGCCACCCAATTTGGCTTGATTTATCTGTTTACTATATTACCCGGCACTCTGTTGTCCCCGCTGGCTGGTGCTTTGGTCGATCGTTGGAGCCGTCGTTGGGTTATGATTATCAGTGACACGGGCGCGGCTCTGACTACCCTCACGATAGCCTTATTGTTCATCACTGATACACTTGAAATTTGGCACATTTACCTATTAAGTGCCATCAGTTCCGCCTTCAGTGCCTTTCAATGGCCCGCCTATCTCGCGTCCATGACTTTGCTTGTCCCCAAACAATACTTAGGACGCGCTAACGGTATGATCCAATTCAGTGACGCTATGGCTCAACTCGTTGCACCAGTGCTAGGCGGTGTACTGTTAGTGACCATCCAACTAGGGGGTGTCATCCTGCTTGATTTAGCCACTTTTTTCATCGCGATGGTGACACTGCTACTGGTACGGTTTCCTGAGATAAAAACCACAGTGGTTAAGAAAACGAATAATTTGGTCTCGTTGCTACACGAAATCACTTATAGCTGGCACTACCTAAAAGAAAGACCCGGATTGTTAGGCTTGTTGTTTTTTTTCACCATCTGTTATTTTTTTGAGGGAGTCGTAGCTGTACTAGTCACCCCCCTAATACTCTCCTTCAGTACCGCCACTGTTCTTGGCACTATTTTGTCCATTGGGGGCTTGGGTATGTTGATGGGGAGTTTGCTGATGACGACTTGGGGAGGACCAAAACGGCTCATTTATGCGGTGTTTGGCTTTCAGTTACTGGGAAGCCTGAGCATTCTAATGGCTGGCTTGCACACCATCATTCCACTCTTGGCACTCTCCGCCTTTCTATACTATTTTACCGTACCCTTCACCCAGGGTTGTAGCCGCGCCATTTGGCAAAGAAAAACGGCTCCCGATGTGCAGGGAAGAGTGTTTTCTATAGTCCATATGATGACTTGGATAGCCACACCCTTAGCTTATCTTATCGCAGGACCCTTGGCGGACTATGTTTTTGAACCCTTAATGGCAACCAATGGTTATTTGGCAAGCAGCATTGGACAAATTATCGGCACGGGACCGGGTCGTGGTATTGGCCTCTTATTCATCATCATGGCTATTTTCAGCCTATTGGCAACCATTATTGCTTATCAGTATCCCCGCCTGCGGCTGGTAGATCAGGAGTTGCCGGATGTGGTGGATGACATAACTACCACGCCTCAATCTCCGTAGTTTTTTTTTGTAGTTTTTTTTGTAGGGTGGGTAGAGCGGAGCGAAACCCACCAACTCGTTGAAATGTTTAAATTTATAACAATGGTGGGTTTCGCTCTACCCACCCTACAAAAAAACTCAATCTCCGTCGTTTTATAACAATGGTGGGTTTCGCTCTACCCACCCTACAAAAAACTCAATCTCCGTCGTTTTTTTGGCGGGCAGGACATTTTTTTTCTTGTCATTTGACAAAAAATCAATTTTTCTTGTCAAGGTATTATCGGCTCAAGTACCAAGCGTTCTGCAACCGGATAATCCTTAGTTTTCATAGGTAAATAGTCGCCTTTTTGCCACAACGGTAGCAAATCGTCGTATTGGGATGACAATAAGTGTCCCGACTGGCCCATTGGGTGTATGTAACGCGAATTTTCCATATCAGCTAAATCAATGACTTGGCGATAAGTGGGGCCAAAATCCATTAGAAAATTTTGGGGATCGTAACCGCCAACATTGACAGTAAATTCGTCACCACCAACGGGAATTTGACGATCAGAGAGAAAGGCTAAGGGCGTGTAACTCAGCACGGGATGAGTGAAAGCGGCTTGATGCAATTGTCCCCACGCGGGAATTTCCCACCGTGCCAAGGTTTGGTCTAGCACTTGGCTGGCATAGTCAAGGCAAGTCATTTTTAAAGCCTCACAGGCGACATCACCTTGTTGCATCGCATTTAAAAAGTAGCGTGGGTAGTACCAATATTCTTCTCCCGTTTCTGGTTTTGAAAGTCCAGAAAGTCCTAAATACCACGCCTGAAACACCGTGGCTTCCTGAGAATCCGGGCTGACATTGCCATCCCAAGCCAGTAGCCGCTCGCGCCATTCTTGCCCCCGCACCTCGGTGGGTGTGAGATTTTTCAGAACCGGCTTAAAGGATTTATATAACAATGAGACAGTATCTAATTGCATAGTCAGCATATCGGCCGGGCTGTGTTTTTCACGGCTGCGTATCATTTGTTCAATGCGTGCGGCTCGGTAGATGGGATTACTGTCCCCTTCTAGGAAAAGGGGATAGGGATAATCGGGTGGCGTGATTTTGTGATTGGCAGTAAAAAGATAATCTTGTTCAGGATTGAAATATTGGGGGAGTTCTTCAAACGGGATATAGCCTTGCCAATCCCAATCACCATTGCCGGGCATAGGATACAGGCCACTATGACCCGATTTGCGTATAGGCAATCGTCCGGCGGCAAAATGACCGATATTGCCTTTAACGTCGGCATAAACGAAATTGAGACCCGACGCGACATAGTACTTCATGGCCGCCTTAAAATCCGTCCAGTTCTGGGCTTGATTAAGGGCAACATAAGCATCAAGAGTGGTATCGTCGGGCTGATGACCCGTCCACCGCAAGGCTAAGGGGGCAGCACCAGAGATTTCCACAACATCGCTAATCACTGGCCCATAGACAGTTTCGCGCACTTTCATCTGGACGGGCGGCTCGCCCTTGACCTTAATGACTTCGGTGCGGATTTGATAAGGCTTGACCTCATTTTGGTAAAGATAACCATCGTTGTTTTCTTGCAACACGTATAAATCTTCGACATCAGTGTTCAAGTTGGTTATGCCCCAAGCAATGTGTGTATTGCGCCCAATGATCACCCAAGGTATGCCGGGTAAAGTGGCACCGATCACATTGTAATCCGGGGCCTCAAGGTGCATGAGATGCCAAATTGAAGGAATGCCCAGCCCTAAATGGGGGTCATTAGCCAGCAAAGGTTTATGGCTGGTGGTACGTGATCCGCCTAGCACCCAATTGTTAGAAGCCTTGACAGAGGTCGGAAAAAGTGCCGCCATAGCGAGCAGGGCTGATGCCTGTTTTTTATCCGCCTCGTGGACCTTTGATAAAGGGGGATTAGGGGGGTCCTTGCCAGGATAAAGTGGCATTAATTGGGCAATGCGCTCATAACTTAACCCGCTGGCAAGTAGATGATAGCGTTGCAATTCTGTGTCACGATTAATGGCAAGCTCAAAAGCCAGCATTTTAGCCCACACCATCACATCAGCCGGCTTCCAAGGCTCTGGGGAATAACCTAATAAAGTAAATTCCAGCGGCAGCGGTGGCTTGGTGGCTAAATAGGCGTTAATCCCGTTCACATAAGCGTCTATAGCGGCTTTAGCCGTCGGACTCAAGCTGGCATAAGCGGCTTGGGCGGCATGGTAAAATCCCCAAGTCCTTAGGAACTTATCCTCCTCCAGAACGTCTTTTCCCAAAATTTCAGACAAGCGTCCAGCCCCCACTCGTCGCTGAAAGTCCATTTGCCACAAACGGTCTTGGGCGTGTACAATACCTTGAGCAAAAAATAAATCTTTTTTGGACTTGGCGATGATATGGACCACGCCGCTCGGCTCGCGCAGGACAGTCTCGGTTAATCCCGCCAAACTCAAGTGTCCCTGAGTTTGCGGCAACGTGCTTTGCTTGAGATAGAAGTAACCCAATACTCCTACCAATAACACTAAAATCAGTAGTCCGACTAGGATTCTACCTATCACATTGAGTTTCATGTTGTTTTCCTTAATTTAAATGGTGGATTGAAAAAAAATTGTAACTACTCAGCCTCTCGTTCCCACGCAGAGCGTGGGAATGCATTCATGGACGCTCCGCGTCCTGCACCGCAGAGCGGTGCAAACAGGCATTCCCACGCAGAGCGTGGGAACGAGGATAGCTGAGTAGTTACAAAAAATTAATTAATTTATTTTCACATTTTTTTGAAACTCGAAAGAGTGATAACTAACAACTGTAAACATAATATTTAATGATGACATCAACTTACCCCCTTTCTTCCCCTCAACGAGACATTTGGTTTGACCAAATAGGGTATTCTTCTGAAGTGCCATTATACAATGTCGGAGGTTATCTGCGAATAGACGGGGCTATTGATCCCACCCTTTTTGAACAGGCGCTTAATCAAATCATTGAAGAAAACGAAGCATTACGCCTGAAAATCCGTGAAGAAAAAGCCTTACCCGTTCAAATCCTTGCCGAAAATGTTCACATCAACCTTAAGTGCTATGATTTTTCTGATAAGGAAAATCCCCACCAGCAAGCAATAGAATGGATGGAGCAAGAATTTGTCAAGCCTTTCCAACTTAACGATAGCCTCTTATTTCAGTTTGCACTATTCAAAATATCGGAAAATTGTTATTATTCCTTTCAAAAGTATCACCACCTCATTGTGGACGGATGGGCGATTTCCCTCATTGTCCAGCGTTTGGGGACAGCATACAACGCGCTTTTAGCCGGGCACGACGATGAACAAAAACATTATTCTTATTTATATTTTATTAAAAATGACCAAACCTACTTAGAATCAAATAAATATACACAACATGAGCGTTACTGGCAAGAAAAGTTCCGTCAATTGCCTGAACCACTGATTGTGGCTCGCTCTGCCGCCAAAGGAAAAATCATTCCAAGTCAAAGATCAACTTTGCAGCTCAAACGCCCCTTTTATAATCAATTGGTTGCCTTTGCGACCGAAAATAAGGCATCAACATTTCATCTTATTCTAGGCGCACTATATTGTTATTTTGTCAAAACGAGCAACAGAGATGATTTTATCATTGGCTTACCCACACTCAATCGGAAAACGGCTGCTTTTAAACAAACCGTGGGCTTGTTTGTGGGAGTCAGTCCGGGTTGGTTCCGTTTTGGTACCGATTTGAGTTTTGTTGAACTGCTTAAAGCCATTGGCATGGAACTGAAAAAGGATTATCGAAATCAGCGTTTTCCTCTCAGCAACATCAACAAACAACTGGGATTGCATAAAGAGGGCAGAAAGCAACTTTTCGACATCACCCTGTCTTATGCCAAACACGACTATGATACTCATTTCAATGGTAATCCAGCTCGTGCCGTGTACTTTGCCAATGGTTTTGACCAAAATGCGCTGGCAGTGTTTGTCGAAGAATTTCATCAACAGGATGATGTGAATGTTTATTTTGACTATAGCCTTGGGGCTTTTGACGAGGAAGAAATTGAACGTTTCAAGGTGCGTTTTGAGTTTTTGTTGGATCAAATATTGCAGAAACCAGCAGAGCCTATTCGGGCACTACAAATCATGCCCGATGCGGAGCTTAACCAAATCCTTTTTGAATTTAACGACACCGCAGTAGATTATCCCCATGACAAGACGATTGTAGACTTATTTGAGGCACAGGTAGAAAAAACACCCAACAATGTGGCGGTGGTGTTTGAAGAGCAACAATTGACTTATCTTCAATTAAATACCAAAGCCAATCAACTGGCTCATTATTTACAAACGCTGGGGGTGAAACCGGAAGTGTTAGTGGGGATTTGCCTTGAGCGTTCCTTGGAAATGATCATCGGGCTGTTAGGCATTTTCAAGGCTGGGGGTGCATACTTGCCACTTGATCCGGCTTATCCGGCGGCGCGTTTAACATTTATGTTGGAAGATGCTGGGGTGCCTGTATTGTTGACTCAATCGAGCCTTAAAGAAAAATGGCCGGATCATCAAGCATTGGTGGTGTGTTTGGATGGCGATTGGGAGAGGATTTCTCGGCATCGTTCTGAGAATTTTGAGAGTGGTGTTCAGCCTGAGAATCTGGCTTATGTGATTTATACGTCGGGTTCGACTGGGAGGCCTAAAGGCGTGTTAATTCATCACCAAGGGTTACTCAATCTCGTTTTCTGGCATCAACAAGCTTTTGAAGTGGCCTCTAAAGATAAATCAACTCAGTTAGCGAGTATGGCATTTGATGCGTCGGTTTGGGAATTGTGGCCTTATCTTGGTGTCGGTGCCAGTATATATCTGATAGGAGATGAAACGATTAAATCTCCCGTGGATTTGCGAAACTGGCTGATCTCAAACAAAATCACTCTGAGTTTTATGCCAACACCGCTCGCCGAAGAATTATTGTCCGTTAAATGGCCGGAAAATATGGCTTTGCGAATGATGCTGACGGGTGGGGATAAACTTCATCACTTTCCATCCACTTCAGTAAGTTTTAAATTAGTAAATAATTACGGCCCCACCGAGAATACGGTTGTCACGACCTCTGGGCTGGTGATGGATAGGCAAGAAAAGGGGCTACCTCATATAGGCAGTCCCATCGCTAATACTCAAGTCTATATCCTAGACAACTATCAAATGCTCGTTCCTATCGGTGTTTCCGGTGAATTACACATTGGCGGCGTGGGTTTAGCTCGCGGCTACCTCAATCGCCCCGACTTGACTGCCCAAAAATTCATAAAAAATCCCTTTAATGATGACCCCAATTCACGCCTCTATAAAACGGGAGACTTAGCCCGCTATCTGCCAGACGGCAATATTGAATACTTGGATCGCATAGATAACCAAGTCAAAATTCGTGGTTTTCGGATTGAGCTGGGCGAAATCGAAGCGCGATTGGAACAGCACCCCACCGTGCAAGAAAGCCTTGTTGTTGTCCATGAGCCCGAAAGCGGCGACAAGCGTTTAGTGGCGTATCTCGTCCCGAGTGAGTCTCAAGTGATTGAGAATGATGAACTACGCCGCTTCATCCAAGAGCAAATGCCCGATTATATGATACCCTGGGCTTGGGTAACATTAGAAACTTTGCCGCTAACCCCAAACGGTAAGATAGACCGCCGTGCGCTGTCAAAGTTATCAGTTGACAGTTATCAGTCGTCAACTGATGCGTTTGTGGCACCTCGGACACCTGATGAAGAATTATTGGCGGGCATTTGGGCCGAGGTGCTAGGCGTGGAACGAGTCGGCATTCACGATAACTTTTTTGAATTGGGTGGTCATTCTCTGCTCGCCACCCAAGTCATGTCACGAATACGTGACACATTTTCTGTCGAACTGCCGCTGCGTCACCTGTTTGAATCACCGACGATAGCGGGCTTGAGCGAACACTTGTCTCAGGCGAGCCGTGGCGACACCTTACCGCCGATCACGCCCATGAGTCGAGACGAACCACTGCCCTTATCTTTTATTCAAGAAGAAATGTGGCTCTATCACCAATTGAAAGGCCCAAATACAGTTGACAACATGCCAATAGCAATACGTTTTGAAGGGCAGCTACACCATAATGCGCTTGAACAGAGTATCCAAACCATGGTGCAGCGTCACGAAAGTTTGCGGACTTATTTTTCAACAGTCAAGGGCATCCCGGTGGTTCAGTTGTCAACTAGCAATTATCAGTTACCCGTTATCGAATTACAGAATTTACCGCCTGAAGAGCAAACTCTTGAAGTGCAACGATTACTCAACGAAAATGCTCAACACCTCTTTGATTTATCTAAGGGCCCTTTATTCCGCAGCACACTATTACAATTAGGTGTTGAGTTACACCTCCTAGTGCTCAACATGCACCACATGATCTCAGATGGTTGGTCTTGGAGAATATTTCTTTATGAATTATCAATACTTTATGAAGCATTTACACAAAGTAAGTCCAACCCATTGCCGCCTTTGCCCATTCAACCTGTTGATTTTGCCCATTGGCAGCGGCAATGCTTGAGGCAAGGAGTTTTTGACAAACAACTCGATTATTGGAAACAACAACTGGCGGGCGCACCGGCCTTGCTTGAACTGCCTATTGATCATCCGCGTCCTGCGGTTCAAGGTGAACGGGGCGGCTGCTTATCTATATCACTGTCGCCGGTCTTAACAGCGCGATTAAAAACCCTGAGTCAGCAAGCCGGAACCAGCCTGTTTATGACCTTATTATCGGTATTGGCCACCTTATTTTCCCGTTACAGTGGACAAAGCGATATTCTCATCGCAACGCTGATCGCCAATCGCACTCACAAACCATTCGAGTCTCTGATAGGCATTTTTCTGAACACATTAGTTTTACGCCTTAACCTTGAGGGAAATCCACCTTTTAATGAAGTTCTTAAACAAGCGCGACGAGTCACTTTAGATGCATCAGCCCATTCAGATATTTCTTTTCTGCAATTAATTGAAATACTTAAGCCCAAGATGGGTCTAAGCCATTTACCAGCGTTTCAAGTGATGTTTGATCCACAGGATATACCGTCGGATAGTCTGGAATGGCCGGGGCTAAAGACTGAGTTTATTTTTCAAGAAGTATCAACCACTGGCTGTGATCTAGAGTTGATGACGCAAGAAACCGAGCAGGGTTTGGTAGCCACACTGGTCTATAACACGGATTTATTTGAGCGGGCCACAATTGAGCGTCTAATTGGACATTTCCAAACCTTACTTGAGAGTATTGTAGAAAATCCGCAGCAACCGATTCACGAATTACCTTTGCTTTTGGGTAGTATTGATAATAAGAGAGACCGCCCTGAACACTCAAAGGATTCAGTGAAGAGTGAACCGTTATCATCGATGCACTTTGTCGCGCCTCGTACTCCAGAGGAAGAACGGTTGGCTGATATTTGGGCTGAGATGTTGGGACTAGAAAGAGTTGGCATTCACGACAACTTTTTTGACTTGGGTGGTAATTCTAGGCTCGCCATGCAAGTCATGTCACGGCTCAGCGATACCTTTTCTTGTGAATTGCCGCTGCGCTTGATTTTTGAATCACAGACAATAGCGGGTTTGAGCGAACACCTTCCCAAAAATTTATAGGTATAAAAGGAGTCCAAGATTTATCTTGGAAGTCTGATCGCCCAAGATAAATCTTGGACTCCTTTTTTAATATTCAGGTAGAGTCTGTCCACCATCCACAACGAGTGTCTGACCAGTAATGTAGCTTGACTCATCTGAAGCAAAGAAAAGTGCTGGATATGCGATATCTTCCCTTTCCCCCCATCTACCCATTGGAATTGATTGCGCTATGTTAAACTTGGCGATGTAAGTCACCCCCTTATCTCCCATGTTGGCAAGAGTATGGAGTACACCTTACAAAGCCAGTCTTCAAAACTGTACGTGAGACTTTCGCGCTCATACAGCTCCTCGGCTTAGCATAGTCCGTTTGCTAAGT
>JSZA02000069.1 GCA_000785145.2 Candidatus Thiomargarita nelsonii | reverse complement strand
ACAAAGCTTTAGCTTTGTCAGACAGTACAAAGCTAAAGCTTTGTACTCCAAAAAAACAAATTGACAGAGTACTAGATTCAGACGTTGATCAAAACTGCCAAATATAACCGCCTGTTCGCTTTTATTAAATAAAATATCTGCTGCGGCAAGCTGGACACTATCATAAGCAACAACTAATGACGCAAGTTGCCACAGTCTCAGCTTGTGCAATGGCTGAAACGACAGTATCGCTCTCATATTCTTCTGACCAGTGCTGAAGTGTCCAAATAAAGCCAAACATTATTTTCTACATATTTTTCCACGTCATTATCCTCGACACGTTGAGCAACGGTTTCCGTTCCGCCATTTTTGCAACTTTTCATTTATTTCAGGGTCAAAATTTTTTAACAATGGTGGGTTTCGCTACAAAAAAACCTTAATGGCATTGCTTCACGGGTAAGTGCTCGATGTTGCAGAGTCAGAAAGTCCCGATAGCCCCCTCAACATTTCCAGTCAATACCTCTCGCCCAATGGTTTTAACATGGAGAACAGAACCAAGCCACTACCTTGAATCAAGCCACTTCAGCAGCATGTATTTCTCACCTAGTTTCACCCTTTCTTCACGGTGGAACAACAGTTGTACTAACTTATAACTATATTTTAGAAACAGATCTGTCAGTCTGATTGGGTAGTAAAGATAAATTCGCCAAGAATTTTGAGGAAGCTTGTATATTTGAGCTATAATTGTCGGGGAAAGCATTTTTGGCATTGATACACTTTTCCCTTGGCGTTCAGGAACTAAGCCTCTTAGATTACCATAGGGTAAAATGTTAGTGGTGTCATTCTCCTTAGCAAAAATTTGTTCATTCGCACAAACCATTAAACGCTCATCAAATTTTTTCGGCTTGAGAGCATTTAATAACTCATCAGGCACATTGGCTGGCAAAAGTTCTCTAGCAAGGCGCAATATCAGGTAAACAGGGTTTTTTGCATTCCATTGACTGGCACGATGTTCTAACTGTGTCCAATCTATTTCGTTTTGGTAATGTCGAATAGTTTCAAAAATATCGCATAAAGATCGCAACCCTTGCTTAAAAAAGTTATTATATGCTGAATGTAAAGACAAGTGCAATAAAAGGTCTTCAGGGGATAAAACCAACACTTCGACACCCGCAATCGTAGTCGGTCGCGCTCTTTTCCAGAGCCCCTCAGTGTCTATTGTAAAAGGATGGATTGGATGATTAATGGTCCAGTGAATCTCAATGGGGGCAGAGCCCTGTTTAACAAGAGGAGGCAGATGGTGGTGCTTTGCACATGCCACATCAATATCGTCCTCTCTGGATGAGCTATAGCCCATCTCCAGCAATTTTTCCTCAGCTTTCAATAAGTCAGTTTTTTTGATTAGGATATCCACGTCACACATTGAACGAAGAACAGTGTTGCCGTAGATGGTTTGCGCCAGATGTGCCCCCTTCAGCAGGATAACAGGAATGTCTTCATTCCGTAAAGCCTTGAGCACTTCTGAAAGTTCACTGTAAAGGTGTGTATTCCGCATAACCGAAGCCAGATAGAATTTTTGTAAGTTCTGCTTTAGGCTTGCGGGAATATTGGCTTTAGGATAAACCGTCTTTAAGCGATGATAAAGCAAAGGCGCAACGCTCTGTTTGACCGCGAATTGAACTAGAGACTCCCAATCTGCTGTCCTTAACTCGTTAAGTTCAGCAGTACGAGTTTCGTCAATTTCTCTACAATGTAAACAATCCAATAATAACTTGCCCATCGTTTCTTGGTTCATTTTAATACCTCAAGATTACCAAGGCGCAACAGATTTCTCTTAAAATAATGCATGACTCTATAAATACTATTTAAAATAAAGGGATTGGTAGCCATAATATAACCTATAACATGCCAAGACTTTGTCTCTAAATGAAAGAATCCCCTCCTATTTTTAATAGCTATCACTTTACCAATGACGTTTTCCACATCAACAGGTTTATCAGCATGAGAGTTAGAATCACCTTTAGTAATAAAAGAGTTTTTATCACACTTTTTTTGTATTTGAATGACACGATGGACTATAATTCTTCGCTCTCTCCTGAAGGCAATAATAGAACCAATCCTGATATCATTGCTATTATGTTTGAGCATCACCCAGTCGCCGTTTTTAATCAGGGGACTCATACTATAGCCTGAAACTTTGAGTCGACTTTCTTTATCAGTTTCCTGCCATATATCAAAGACAGCACTGGCTATGGAATCTTGTAGAGTCAGATGTTTTTTGTCTATGTTTTCAACATTAATTACGTCAAACATTTTTTCTTTCCACCAAGTCCTTCAATACCCTTACATTTTCCTCCCTATCTCCGAGAACAAATTGATAACACTCCGCCTCCTGGACTACATTTGACATAGCCATAAGGTGCTTAAAGGGCTCTTCTTCACTGGTACGTGAATATTTTAAAGACTCAAAAAGGACTTCAAATTTAGAGATAGGTGTTAGTTTAGGAACTTTTGAGAATCCATTGAGAAAAATCAAATAACGAACCTGACATTTCCTCCCTAAAGAATCAGGACAAATCGTCTCGATATCCACAGTCCATTTGTCCTCACCGTTTAACGTTTTCGCACTATCTCTTTCATTTAAACCCTTCAGTGCTGGAAATTTCGCCAATGTATCTTCTCGAAATCCTAACGCTCTGGGAAATGGTGAGAGTTCACAACTAGACAAATCAATAGAGGCAACCTCATCCGAAAAAAATTTAAAGCCGTTTTCGACCAATTTTAAAGTGAGCGTGCTCTTCCCCTGGTTTGAAGCTCCACAGATAACTATTCCCTTATCTTCCCAAGAAACCACACCAGCATGAAGAAGATAATGATTTGGAATCTGAAAAAGAATAGTGTTGAATATTATCTGTTCTGCATAGGAATTCCACAGCTGTAAATCTAAAATGACACAAGCATTCTCTTCCACAATCATCGTTGGCTTGTCAGATAAAAAAGTATCAGTAACAGCGTAACAAGAATTATGTTTATGATTTAAACGGTCTAACTTAAACCGACGTTGATTGCTGCCTTTTAAGAAAATATCCTGCAAAATGGTTACGGTTTCACTTTCGACAATGACTAAAGGCTGACTTATTGAAGCAGCATCAGAAATAACGTAATAGGTATCACAATTGCCGCTAACTTCCCTTGATAAATCGGCTTTAAAGTGCCTATAAGTATTATAGTAATGCTCAGATGCTAAAAGAGAGTCAAATTTAACCGTAAAATTGATACCGAAAAAGCAATACTCATCTGAATAGCTAGCATTGGCTTTTAAATCTTTTAGAACCTCAATGGATAATCGAAGTACAATATCTTTTTTCATTGGTTAATCAATCCTAGTTCACTAAACTTATTTAGAGATTCTATGATATCCTCTTTTACATCTTGAGCACTGGAAACCTCAAATTTATCCCTGATTTTCTTCTCAATCATTTCAAGACTATGTTTACCATCACAAGACTCCCATACCATAGAAGATGTCTTATTGAGAACGTGTATGGCTTTGGTTTGGGGGTTATAAAGCACAGTCTCATCACCAATATCCCTGAGGACTATATCCTCTTTTTTTAGAGGACTTCGAGTTGTAGGTTTAACCATTTTTTCTCCATTATAGCTTACCATTCGCTTAATAAAAAACAAAAATTAATGAATTATGTTTTATCGCAATAACTAACTAGTACTCTGTCAATTTGTTTTTTTGGAGTACAAAGCTTTAGCTTTGTCAGACAGTACAAAGCTAAAGCTTTGTACTCCAACCCAAAAAAACAAATTGACAGAGTACTAGCACATAAATGATATTTGCTTTACCTTGGTTCTCCGTATTATTAATTTAATAACATCAGTTTAGTAGTAGGAAGTTTCAATGTAAAATAGAATAGTGACGAAGGGTTGTTTTTGAGTGATTAATGGTGGAACAACAAAATTTCTTGTAACTCCTCAGACTCTCGTTACCACGCGCTGTACACATTCTTAGGAATAAGACGCAAAATAAGCAGATGCCCCCTTAAGAAAAACTCAAAGGGGCACCTAGTGTCAGCTTGGTATCATAATGGATTATTTATTTAATAATCCGAAATCACGACAATTGCACTAGTCCCTGATTTCTACGGTTATTACTGGCAGATGGTTTCGTTTCCTGCGACATCAGTAGCCTTAAAAATAACAATGGCGTTCTGATTTTGCTCAATCTTTGTAGCTGTGACTATTACACTAGTGCTGCCTATCGAAAAGTCAGTACCTGCAATATGTCCGGTTACTTCGACATTTGCTTTATAGGTAACAAGAATTTCTTGCAGACCACTTTCATTATCACTAAAAGTTATTTCTATGAAAAGATTGCCCTCAGAATTCTGACCTACGAATGTCAATGCGCAACTAGGTGGTGTATTATCTTCTACTACCTGAAAGCTGCCCGCTTTAATGAATACCCATGAGTCAAGAATAGGGTCATCTACGTCTGAAATAGCGAACTTGATGTGGTTTACTTCCCCAGGATTGACTTGGGCTACAGCTGTTAAGACTACTGTTAGTCCGTCTGCTTCGATGTTTAGTGAACAAGGTTCATCACTACAATCGTTGTTAATAAAAAAGTTGGGATTTTGTGCATTAACACCAAAAGGATTACCTCCATTCACAGTGTTTATGGATACTGGCGTTACACCATCTGGCAGCAGGGCAACGTTGACTCCATTGACGAAGAATCCAAAGACATCGTTGAAATCGGCGTTGACATATTCATTATACTCTTCTGACGATAAGACATATTGGAACGTGATTGTATCACCATCAGGTACGAAATCAAATTCTAGCACGGCAGCGTCAAGGGACTGATAGGCTGGAGTTAAAGTTTGAAGATCGGCATCTCCTGGCAAACTAAAAATAGTTGTGGTGCGATCACGGTTGTTGAGACCAACCACGTCAGCAGTTTTCCCAGAGCTTAAAATAACCCCGCCTTCAAAACCTACAATTCCCGTACCACCGTTAAAAGTACCTCCAGCAGAATTGTTACCGGTGTAAGTAACGTTAGAAATGGAAATCCCTCCACCTAACAATGTATTAGCAAGATCAGTTGGGCTTTGAGTATTGAGATCTTCTATGCTAATTTGAGCATAGACAGAAATTGGAAAAGTTAAAACAATAGCCAAAATCACTGGTAATCGCATAAATTTTTTCATACTATTTATTCGCCTTAATTAAATTAATGAGAGCTTTCCATTATCCCTATAATTTATTTATAATTATATGGGTAATAGTCAGCTGAATAGATATGGGATTACAAACCCATAGCCGTTCCCTTAAAGGGGATTTAGGGGTGTGTTGTCCCGCCTTGCCTTGTAGCCTATTTATAGATTTTTATTTTCCTCCTTAGTAAATTTTCCAACACTATCACATTTTCCCTGAGGACCATTTTTCCTCCATTATAGATCACCATTCACTTAATAAGGGCTAGTATGTTTCCTTGAACGACTCGAACTGAAATCGTCTGTCAAGTTAAATTTATAAATCAAACGTTTTGGCAAAATTATTAAGCGAATGGTAAGTAAGTACTAGCTAGAAGGAAAAACCAACAACTTCATACTGACTCAGAATCTCCTCTTCACTATAGGTAGTGATCTTAGGCTTTTCATAGCCTTCCTTAAATTCCTTCATTTGATCGTTTTCTTTTATTTCCATCTTTGTCACCTCAGATTGTTAATTTAATGCAAATGAGAGATATCTCCCAAAAGCATGAGATTTGCTTTACCTTGGTTCTCTGTATTTTTAACAACATCAGTTTAGTAGTAGGAAGTTTCAATATAAAATACAATTGTGACGAACGGTTGTTTTTGAGTGATTAATGGTGGAGCAACAAAATTTATTGTAACTCCTCTGCCTATCGTTCCCACGCGCTGTGCCGTTTATACCACACCATCCTGACAGCATAATGATGCCATATCTGAACATTCAGAAATAAGGGGACCAAGCACATTTTATTGTGTGCTGTGCGCGAGTGTGACCTGTTCCTTATCGGAAGCCGTTGTCAAAATGACACACTTTATTTTTTTTTGAATCCAAATATTAAAAATAATTAATTATTAATGAATAATTGTTTATCAATGAACGACATAAAATCGCGGTCACACTCGTGTGCGCCGGTTCATCAAGATGTCACGTAAAATGACATGTTCGCATCTTAATCCATAATGTTGCAGTTGTCAAGCGCAATATTTTTGACGAGTGTGACCTCAGTTTGAGGTAATCACGTTATTTCTGAATAATCCGTTCCTTATTGGAAGCGTTGTCAAAATGACACACTTTATCCAAATTAAAAATAATTAATTATTACTGCATTTTCAACGATACCGGCTTTTGAGAAAATCGACCGTTGCAGCGGAGATAGTCTGCCAATTTTGTGGCTCGATCAGCGGCTTTGCTTTGCCTCCGTCACAGTATTATATTATATATGTGCGACTCGTTCGGCCTAATGCGCTAATAATTATTTAGCAAAAACAAAGCTTTATTTATAAAACGTCTACTGTGGTGTGAGGTGTCGAAAGACCTACATCAGTCCCTGCTCAGGGGTGTGTTTAGTCCTTGAAAGAAAGCTTTTGGCGGGATTAATGCGGAGCAAGATGGGTATGCGAGCGGAAATCTGAGCTACTTTTTTGAGTTGATGCCATTAAATTTTCGAGGCAAAAGTTTTTAACTTTTGCCTCGAAAGGATTACGCCTCAGCAGGAAAACCAATTTCACTTAATAAATCAGCTATCACCGCCCAAGTAGCGGGCGGCTCATTCCAATCAACCGAAAGCATTTTGCTATCCTTATCTGCCTTAACAAAAGTAACCCCCTCTAAATCACTCAAATCCCGCTCGATGGTATTAGTGCAATGTCCACAACTGATATTAGGTATTTTGACTATTTTGCTTGCCATTTGATTAAATTCCGATAAAGTTTAATGAATTTATGTCACCTGCGCCCGTATCACCCGCTCCAATTCGTCCACCAACTCCTCATTCTTAACTTTGTGATCAGCTTTGCCACCCACATATAAAAGATTATTTGGAGTGCCACCCGTTAAACCGATATGCGCTTCTCGTGCTTCCCCGGGACCATTAACCACACAACCGATCACCGCCACATCCATCGGATGCAAAATATCTTCAAGCCTGCTTTCCAAATCATTAACCGTTTTTATCACATCAAAGTTTTGTCGTGAACAAGATGGGCAAGCAATCAAATTGATGCCCTTTTGACGGATATGGAGACTTTTTAATATATCAAAACCAACTTTGATTTCCTCTACCGGATTAGCCGCCAGCGAGACTCGGATCGTATCGCCAATGCCTTCCGCTAACAACATACCCAAACCAATGGCAGATTTGACCGCCCCAGCGCGAAAGCCGCCCGCCTCTGTGATGCCTAAATGTAAAGGTTGCTCAATCTGCGTAGCAAGCTTTTTATACGCCAGAATAGTCATAAAAACTTCTGATGCTTTGAGGCTGACTTTGAAATCTGAAAAATTAAATTTATCCAAAATCTCAATATGGCGTAAAGCCGATTCAACCAAAGCATCGCTGGTAGGCTCTCCATATTTTTTTTGTAAATCTTTTTCCAAAGAGCCCGCATTGACACCGATGCGAATAGGAATACCTTTATCTTTAGCACTATCTACCACAGCCCGCACGCGAACTTCGCCTCCAATATTGCCCGGATTAATGCGTAAACAATCAACCCCTAATTCCGCCACTCTGAGGGCAATGCGATAATCAAAATGAATATCTGCAATTAAAGGCATATTAACCGCTTTTTTGATTTGCCCAAAGGCTTCAGCCGCCTCTTGGCTAGGCACTGAAACCCGCACAATATCAGCCCCAGCATTTTGCAAAGCTTGAATTTGGGCGACAGTGTCCGCTACATTGCAAGTATCCGTGTTAGTCATGCTTTGCACAGAAATAGGCGCATCTCCGCCCACAGCAACTTTGCCAACGTGAATTTGTCGAGAAGGGCGGCGTGTGATTTTAAACTCAGATTGCATCAGAATATCCTTGATTTCAAATTGTTAGTTTTGCTATTCATCACTGCCTATAACAAATATTGTGATTTTTCCCCGCTGCGTCTTAGGGTAGCTTTTGATCCCCTTGATTTCTCCTTGGTATTCAATATCTAAACCGTATCGTGCTGTTTTCAGATAAAACGGTGGCTTGCCTTCCAAATTTAATACATCTCCAGCTTGAGCAAGGTCCGAAAACAGTTCTTTGTCAGAATTGTCACTGATTCTCATCCACACTTCTTCTTTAAGATGCACACGCAGAGATTCTTTAGTCGGTGCAGGGGCATCAATGACGGGTTGTTCTTCGGTCGTTGTTGGGACCTCATCAGCGACTGCTGTTGTTTCCTCGGGCATCACAACGGTTGACTCACTTGGATTATCGCTTCTGATTTCATCTTGGAAGTCTTCCATTGTTTCGGGGGGGGAATCATTTGGAATATAGGTTAATGATTCTTCATTAAAGTATGGTTGTTGAACATCAACAATGGCTGGAGTTGTATCCTCAAGGTTTGTGTTTGACAAAAATTTCCATGAGCCAATCAAAACTATCAAAATCACGAGAACCACAATGCCAATCTTGGGCAATAAATCATTATTTTTGGTCTCTGTTTGAGTTGAACCATCGTTTTTGTGCTTTGGGGAGCGATCCCCTTGGCTCAGATTGTCAAAATCTTCCAAAAAAGATTCTTCAGGAAGCCCCACCAATTTAGCATAATTACGCATGTAGCCACGGACAAAAATGGGTTGTGCTCCCAAACTCTCATAATTATTTGCTTCAAGCTTTTCAACGATATGAACCTCTAAGAAAAGCTGATCAGCTATCTCTTGAAGTGACAGTTTTTTCTGTTCACGCGCTTTGCGTAAGCGAGCACCAGGAGACAGGTCGTCATGCTTTTTGCTGTCGTTGGGTAAGTCAATGATGTCAGCCTGATTGTTGGTAAGAAAACTATCAGAAGCGTCGTTGCTTTTGGAGTTTATTCCATCATTGGAAGTCTCATGGATACCTCCGTCACGCTCTTCGCTTATGTTATCAAAGCTGAAAGTATCAAAATCGTCGCTATTTATTGTTGTGTCAATGCGAGACGTGTCGAAGCGATCGTCATCATTAAATGGTACTTGGAAATCTTGTGTATTCTTCATGGCCTTTTTATAATCTCCTGTATAAAGTGAATGATTTATCTTGGACGTCCAAGATAAATCTTGGACTCCTATTTTATAATAAATTGATTTCCCTGCTTGGGATATTCGCTTATCCTATTGGTTTTTTCTTGGTATTTAATAGAGAAGTCGTCTCGTATCGTTTGTATATAAAACGGTGATTTCCCCATTAAATTTAATGTCTCGCCGGCTTTAACAGTGCCACCATGTAGTTTTTCGCCAGTGCTGTCCGTGATTCTCATCCACACATCCTTTTGAACTAGTTGCACGCTCAGAAATTGTTTGGAGGGTGCAATAATTGATATATTGTTTTCTCCCGGCTGTTTGGGATACATGCCTATCCTCTTGATTCTTCCTTCATATTCAATATCGAAGTCATTTCGTACCGTTTGTATATAAAACGGTGGCTCTCCTTTGAAAGATAAGACGGTGCCGGCTTTAACAGTACCACCATGTAGTTTTTTGCCAGTGCTGTCCGTGATTCTCATCCACACCTCTTCTTTTTTGAGATGCACACTCAAATATTTGATGCTGGATGTAGGCTCAGAGATGAAGGTATCTGATGTTTCTTCGGGCGTTTTTTGGGTAACGACTAAGGTTGGCTCATCTACTACTGGGGGGATGACTTCTGATGCATCTGGCTCATTCTCGCTAACAACGGGGTATTCTTGTTTGTTTTCTGGGGTTTTATTGTTTTCCAGGCTTATATAGGCACTGCTTAGACGAGGTGACTGTTCCTTATCTGATTCATCCGACTGCGGTTCAGCTTTTTCAGTCTTCGACTGAACAGAGGGAGCAATCAGTTCATCATCATTACCAGAGCTTAGATAAAATAACCACAAAAGCATCAATATCAAAGGTATGCTAAGCGCAATTGTTCCAATATTGCGCCAATATTTTTCTCGCCTGCCTGCTGTATTTCCATTACCCTGCGGTGGTATTATGATAGGATATTCAAGCGGATTCATTTTGTCAAATGATACCATAATCGCTTGTTCCGAAATCCCCAGGAATTTAGCATAATTACGCACATAGCCACGGATAAAAGTAAGGGGGGGCAAATCATCGTAATTATCCGCTTCAAGTTTTTCAACCACATGGACATCTAAAGAAAGCTCTTTTCCAACCTCTTGAAGTGAAATTTTTTTATGCTCACGCATTTGGCGTAAGATCTCACCAGGAGACATGCCAGAGTTTGCCAATTTATCGTCATGGCTCTTTTTGATATCATTGGACAATGGGATTGTATTGGTGTGATTGTCATTAGTAACAACGATATCTAAATTGTCATCATGCTCCTTTGAATCGCTAATAATTAAGTCATAGTCATCATCATCAATGAGACTATCAGATTCATCATGTACTTTGATGTTATCAAGTCTGATAATATTATTAAAGTCCTCACGGGCTCTAGTGTTAGCGTGTTCATCATAATCAAGCGGTATTGGTTGGAAAATGGGTTTGTTCTTCATATTTATAATAACCTGCTATCTAATTTGTGAACAAAAGTGATCACGGTTTAGTTCACGATTCAATCAAGCTGGTTGCTTTTGGAAGCACTTCCAAAAACAGAGCCGTCTTGTCCCCGTGCGTATAAGTTCCTGGTTAGCCCCCAGTACTTAAATCAACTCGTTAATATGCGAGAACGCGAAGGCCTTCTCGTTCAATATTTATGGCCGCGTTCAAATCACGAACAATGGAAAAACCACATTCATCGCAACGATAAGTACGTTCCGAAAGCTTCAAATCTTCTTTTTTGTGATCGCAATTTGAACATTTTTTAGAGGAAGGAAACCATTTATCAATAGAAACAATAAAGTTTCCAAAAAGAGTCGCTTTATATTCGAGTTGCCGTTTAAATGCATACCAACTTAGATCACTTATTGCCTTTGCCAGTTTGTGATTTTTCAACATTCCTTTAACATTCAAATCCTCAAGACAAGTTATCTTGAAGCCTTGGCAAAGACGATGGGTTAATTTATGCAAACCATCATGACAACAAATTATGGTTTTTTCGATTGATTCAATAACTGCGTTTCCTCAGAATCTGGAAAGTGACGAAGCAGTGACAGGGCATAGTCTATTTCCGCCTCTCTATTTTTGAAAGTACGTTCAATGCGAACACCCAGCCAGAGTGTTTTTGGGGAGTGCTTGGCAATTTTTTCATAGCGTTGTAAATAATGCCGGGCTTGTTGATAATGTCTTTGTTTGTATGTCAATTCCGCCATACGATGCAAAGCCCTTGGAAAATTATTGTTTTTTTGCAAAGCTTTGCGAAAATAAGTTTCGGCTTGATGGTATTTGTTGTGACGTAAAGCACACAAACCGGCATTGCCATAAGGAATTTCCAGATACTGATAGCTATTGGGATTCTCCAAAGCTTGCTGAAAACGTTTATTGGCTTTCCTCCATTGATCATGTTCACATAAAAATTGTCCATAATTCTCCAGAATAAATGAATCATTTGGATTGATGGCGACTGCTTTTTCAAAGTGTTGCCTCGCTTTGTCATCAGATGACTCCAAATGTTTATAATATAATATGGCGATGTAAAGATGAGCATAAGCATTGTTCTTATCTAACCTCAAAGCCTTTTCGAGTTTTTTGAGTGCTATATTGTATCGTCCATACTGCATATGTTCTTTGCCCATCTCGGCATAAGTTTTGGCAAGCTTTTGGTTGGGAGTAGAATTGTCATCTTGGATATTTTTTGGTCCACAAGCACTCAGTACACTAATGATTATAAGCCAACACCAATTGTTTTTTCGCTTCATATAGTATTTTTCCTACGGCGCACTATTCCTGCCAACTGTCCACAAGCCGCATCAATATCATCACCACGGGTTTTTCGCGTCACTGTCAGCAGCCCCGCTTGCATAAGAATATCACGAAAATTTTCTATAGCTTCAGGAGTAGCGCATTGATAAGAGCTATGTGAAAAATGATTAAACGGAATTAGGTTAATTTTAGCCGGAATACCTTTTAACAGTTTGATCAATGCACGGGCATGGGCGGTGCTGTCATTGACCTCTTTAAGCATAATATATTCAAAGGTAATTTGGCGACCGGGTTTGCCTTTTGTGTATGCACGACAGGCTGCCATTAATTGATCCAACGGATATTTTTTATTAATGGGTACAAGTTGATCACGCAGCGCATCATTTGGTGCATGTAGAGAGACTGCCAGATTGACTGGACATTGTTCTCTCAAGCGTCTCATAGCCGGTACGATGCCGGCAGTGCTGAGAGTGATACGCCGCCGAGATAATCCGTAACTCAAGTCATCCATCATCAGATTCATGGCTGTGACCACATTATTAAAATTGGTTAAGGGCTCACCCATGCCCATCATCACAATACTGTTGATCGCGCGTTCAGACTTTTGCTCGGCGCGGAGCGTATGTTCAGCTAACCAGAGTTGAGCAATGATTTCGGCAACGCTGAGGTTACGATTAAAGCCTTGTTGTCCTGTCGCACAAAATCGGCAATCAAGGGCACAGCCAACTTGTGAAGAAATACACAGAGTTCCGCGCGCATCGAAAGGAATGAATACCATTTCAATACTGTTATCATTGTCAAGTTGTAATAACCACTTGCGGGTACCATCCTGTGAAGTTTGGAGCATATCCACTTGTGGCAGTGATATACAGGCTATTTCTTTTAAGCGCAGCCGCAATGCTTTGCTCAAATTAGTCATTGCGTCGAAATCAAGGACACCTTGTTGATGAATCCATTTCATGACTTGCGTGGCATGAAACGGCTTTTCTCCTAGTTTGATAAAGAATGAGCTGAGCCCTTGTCGATCTAAATTTAACAAATTAAGCATTTTTTTATGTTATCAGTTATCAGTTATCAGTACTATGGATTTTGAGGGTCTTGAGAATACCAAAAAAGAATACCAAAAAATCCTATTTCTTCAAGAAATAGGATTTTTAAGACTCTTTCAAACACCAAAAATCCTAGTTATGATAACTGATAACTGATAACTGACTACCGTGTACGTGGGCAAATATCGCTTGTGCTGAAAAAGAAAGCAATCTCCGTTTTCGCCGTTTCTGGGCTATCCGAGCCATGCACCGCATTCTCATCAAGCGTTTTAGCAAAATCAGCGCGTATTGTCCCTGGTGCCGCCTCTTTTGGATTGGTTGCCCCCATCAACTCACGGTTGACACTAATAGCATTTTCCCCTTCAAGGGCTTGCACCATCACTGGACCAGAAATCATAAATTCAACTAATTCATTGAAAAATTTACGTTCTTTGTGTACCGCATAAAAACCTTCAGCCTGTTTACGGCTTAAATGTAACATTTTAGCCGCGATAATGCGTAAACCGCCTTTTTCAAAACGTGAATAAATTTCGCCAATCACATTTTTAGCGACAGCATCCGGTTTAATAATTGATAAGGTACGTTCAATTGCCATTCGAGTTTATTGCTCCATTTGTTAAGGTTGATAACACAGGCAGTTATTATTATACATATTAGCACGTTCAAATACCATTTAACAAAAAAATACAATTTAGATTGTATTAGCCAAAAAAAATCTGTAGAATATCCCATGTTTATTTTATGATTAGATGATAACCTCAAAAGTGAGGAGAGAATAACTTATGAAAAAATGGTTGATTATTACTAGCTTAGTGCTTTCCATGTCTTGCCTCAATACCGCAAACGCCGTTGATCCCGTGACAACTGCTGTAGTGGCGGCGGGTGCTGCTAAGGCAGCCGCATCGGGAACGGCAGCAGGTACAGCCGCTGCTACTGCGGCTGGTGTTATAGGAGCAGGTGCTGCCACTGCCCTTGGAGGTACCGCCGTTGGTATTGGAGGTGGATTTGGAACAGCCAAACTAATGAATGATTATTTATTTAATGATTGCCCAAATCAAAAAGCATGTGACAATGCAAAAATTGGTACATACACCGGTGCGAGTGTTGGCACGGCTGGCGCCCTTGCAGCAGTGGCAGCGGCTGGTGCAAACGCAGCAGGTTTAGCAGCCATTGGGAGTGCGATTGGTGGTGGTGTGGCAATGGGTGTCACGACAGTTATTGCAGCCCCTATTATTGCAGCGGCTGCCGTTGGTGGTGCCACTTATTGGTGGTTTAATCGTGATAGTGGTGAGGAGGCTGAACCGTTAACAGACAAAGTCGCGTCAGCGGCGAGTGAGGCGGCAGAGGCGGCAAGTGAAGTGGTGAGTGATGCGGCTGATGCAGCGAGTGATGCGGCTGAAACGGTGACAGAGGCGGCAAGTGATGCGGCTACTGAAGCTGCCAATCAATAAGTGTTTAATTTTGGACGTCCAAGATAAATCTTGGACTCCTTTAAAGCTCATTGACATGGCGAGGAACTCGATGATAATAACTCCCGCGCCTGTGCGCGTGCTAAGTTAAAATTGCGCCAATTATCTGTGCGGCTGTGAAATTGTAGCAATTGTCGCCACAAATGGCAGCGATGTTTTTCTGGAAGTTCGGGCAAAACCGTTAGCAAGGTGGGCACAATATCAGCACTTAAAGTGCTTACATAACTCGCATCAAAGCGTTGCCCATCTTGCAAACGGGCTAAGTTGACTTGGCTTATGCGTGCTTCAGGATTTATAAAATGTAATATCGCTATAAAAATCATGCCCGTTAATATCGCACCAAAGCTGAATCGCGTTCGTTTTTCGCGTAACACTGTCAAACTAAACCATATCAACAACACAAAAAGCCATAGCATAAAAACACTGGTATAAAAACGCGATTCTGTTAAGCCATATTCGCGCGTGTATAAGTACATACGGTGCGCGGCTGACGCTTCAATAATCATTGTCATGACTACCATCATGGCTGCTAAAATTTGATAAAGTCTTTTTTCCAATTGAGTAGCCGATTGTAGCCAGTGGGTTAAAAGTAGCAGTGTGATGACTAATGCCGCCACCATCACCAATTGGAAAAATCCTCGCCGAGCATAGTCTGCATAAGTCGGTCCCTGAATAGATTGTACTAATGCGTCTCCGCCAAAAAAGTAGGTGAATTGCACCGCAATAAAACTTAAAAAAAGGATATTGAGAGCACCCAGTATCATCACCATTTCAATACTGCCCAAAGTCCATGAGACAGGTGGCATGAGCGGTTCTTCCTTAAAGCTTAAGCCTTGCTTTAGCACAGTGCCGCGCAAAACGGCTGCTGCTATCCAGCTACATAAGATAAAGGCAAGTATGTACTGTATGACAATCTCGTTGTCCCAACCCCAATCCAGTAAATGGTTAATCAGGTTTTCAAAACGGGCATCGGAAGCACTGAATAAGATACCAAATATTATGATTAATGGTACAGAAATGAACAAACCTTTGAGCATGGCGCGTCCAAATTCTCCCCAACGTTGCTGAAGTGCTTTCCATTGGATATCTTTATCTATTAAATCATAGTAACTGATGAGGGCATATTTGCTTGAGGAATATAAATCTTCAAACGTTTCGTAAACGTGAAGTTCTTGGAGTCTTTGTCGTGTTCCTAAGGTGAAGGCGAGGTTAATCGTCAATAAAATCCCTAAGAAACTGAGGCTATTAAGTACCAGTGAATCACGCCATGCCAAAGTCACCGAAAAAAATAATCCACTCGCTACCAGCATATATTCAACCGCAGTGAGGGGTTGTTGTCCTATATTTCTGAGGAGTAATAGGCTCGCTATTAATAATAACCCAAATAAGGTCATATTAAGTCCCCAACTCTCTCCATCAAATAAAAATGCGCCCATTACTCCTATTAATAAGCAAGTACCCAGCGTGACGAGCGTTAATATTTGATTGAACGGCTCGATGCCATCTATTTCTGGTTGATATTTGACGGCTGTGATTTTTTCACCGGAAATTTTTTGTTCATCCATTTGATTATCCTTATAGAAATCCTATTTCTTAAAGAAATAGGATTTTTTTGAAAGTTTCAAACCATGTCTCTAAATTTTAATCAAGCATTTTCTCTTAATAATGACATTATCTATCTTAATCATGCCGCTGTCTCACCATAGCCCACGGGGGGTTGCTATAGCCCAAGGTGCAAAAAACTATCCCCAGTGGAAAAAAAGCATATTTTTTGCGTGAACAATTGCGCGATTTACTCAATGCGCCCGCAGCCAGTGATATTGCACGACTCAAAAATACCTCTGAAGCCCTTTCAGTCCTTGCTTATGGCTTGACATGGCAAAACGGCGATAATATCATAATCACCGCTCAAGAATTTCCATCTAATCGCATTGTTTGGGAATCTCTGCAAAACCAAGGTGTTATAGTACGCCAGGCAGATAGTTCTCATACAACCGATCCAGAAGCCTCGCTATTTGCGTCAGTGGACAAGCATACACGCTTGATTGGTGCGGTGCAATATGCGAGCGGTTTTCGCATGGATTTAGCTAAAAAACAGGGTTATATGTGCGGTGGCGGGGTCGCATTTAGAACCGGAAAAGTTGGAAAGGGCAATGGAATTGATAGGAGTCCAAGATTTATCTTGGACATCTCTATAGATGGCGTGGAAATGCTTGGCAGACTAAACCAGAGGTAACACCACCATGCGTATTAACGTCAATATTGACGATGAAATTTTTAAAAAAGCTCATGAATTTAGCGGCTTAAAAAATAAAAAGGCTGTTGTAGAAAAAGCACTGACTTTTTATGTTCAGATGCAGGCTCAGCAAAAAATTCGCCAATTACGAGGCGAGTTACATTGGGGCTGGGACGATGATGATAACAAACAGGAGAAGCAATGATTTTACCAGAGTCGTCGATATGGATTGACTATTTTAATGGCAAAATGACTCCAAAAACGGAATTATTGGAAGAAGTACTTGCTATGGGTGAGGCATTAGTAGGTGATCTGATTTTGACTCATGTCTTGCAAGGCTTTCGAGATGAGGGTGATTTTCAACGTGCCAAACATTTGCTGACCTGTTTACCCTTTCGAGAAATCTTAGGACAAGAAGTTGCTTGGCAAAGCGCACAAAATTACCGTCTGTTACGTCAACGTGGTATCACGATTCGTAATACAATGAATGTCATTATCGGTACATTTTGTATTGTCAATAGAATCAGGTTGTTACAAAATAACAATGATTTTATGCCGATGGTTGAGCATTTAGGTTTAACTGTTCTTTGATAGCTTGCCTTAAACGATCTTTCGCAGCCGGACGGGGTTTGCAACCCCGTCTCCGGCTTATGGAATCCAGACAATCCGAAACCCAACATCCCCGTTGCGCTCAATCGGCAGCCCCCTGCCACGGAACGCAGATCGCATTTTACCAGCGTCATGGTACCAAGAGCCGCCGCGCAGGATGAAACGCTTGGCAGAGCTTTCTATTTCCCAGACACCAGCGTCAGAAGGTGCGCCATGATAGTTTTCATGAAAAGGATCAGCGCACCATTCCCAAACATTCCCATGCATATCATACAACCCAAAGGCATTCGGGGGAAAGCTACCCACATCGGTTGTCTTTTGACGATAAATTCCCTTGGGGATTGAAGTATAGGGATAATTACCATCAAAATTAACTAAATCGCTCGTAATGGTCTCTCCAAAGAAAAAGGGTGTTGTCGTATTCGCACGACAAGCATATTCCCATTGCGCCTCAGTTGGTAAACTATATTTTTTGTCCGTCATATCAGAAAGTCGTTGACAGAAGGCTACCGCTTCTTTCCATGAAACGGTTTCTACAGGAATATTTTTCCCTTTAAAAGAGGAAGGATTATATTCCATAACCGCATCCCATTGTGCTTGAGTCACAAGATATTTGCTCATATAGAAGGGCGCCACCGTCACTTCGTGTTGTGGACCTTCCCTATTTTTTCTCTCGTCCTCCGTTTCAGGCGAACCCATTATAAATGTCCCGCCTGGGATAGAAACCATATCTATAATCACACCATTATCCAAGTCTTCTCTCTGATAATTGGCTTGTTGTGGCGCATTGTGGATGATTTCTCCCTGAGCATTTACGCTGACAATCTCAAAGTCAAAAGATAATGTATTCTTTATTTCATCTTGTTGTATTGCAATAAGCCAGCTATCCTCTTCTTCGGCCTTTTGTTGCGCCTCTTCTTCGGCCTTTCGTTTCGCCTCTTTTTTCGCCTGTGCTTTTTGATTTCGTGTTGGATCAATTTTATCCAAGTAACTCGACAATTGCGTTATGACGAACTGTATTTCAGGTCGTTTATCAGGCTCTGCATCTAAACAAGCTTTGAATAAGGGCTGTAATTCAGGCAGTTCAGGCAATTTGCGAGGATGGAAAAAACGGGGATTTTCTCCGCTCAACAAGTGATACATCGTTGCTCCAAAAGCAAATAGGTCGCTTTTGGCACTGGGCTCTCCTGCCTGTTGCTCTGGTGGCACATAATCCAAGCTTTCAAAAATGGATTGTGCCAATAAAGTCGTTGTTTTTTCAATTTGGGTAGCCGCTTGTTGTTTCAGAGAAGTCGCCACTCGCGCCAAGCCAAAATCCAGTATTTTTACCTCTAATTCCTCCGTTATAAAGAGAAGGTTGGCAGGTTTTAAATCGAGATGATAAACTCCCGCTTGATGAGCAATGGCTAATCCTTTGGCAACTTCTAGGGCGACATTTAAGCCGGTTATCCGTTCAAGTTTGCCATATTTTTTGAGCAAAGATTCGCCATCTATCGTGTTGTCAAGATATTCTGTCACAAAATAAGGGCGTTCTTGTTTGACAGAATTGACGTAGCCACAGTCCAAGGCTTTGGGTATATACGTCTCCAACAATCGATGCATGAGAATGGGCTCTTTAAATACATCATCTCGCCGCCCCCGGTGCCCTTCCCAAAAGGTCTTAACAACGACCTGAGTTTCACGCCATTGATCTTGACATAGGAAAAGGCAGCCCATGCCATCAGCCCCTAAAATTTTCTCAATGGGATATTTGTCAATGTCATGTAGCGCATATTGCCAAGTGTGATCGATAGCATAACTTTCTTGTAAAGCGGCTAAGGCTTCGGGATAATCTTGGTGCCATAACCTCAGTTGAAAAATGTTAAAACAAGCTAAGGCGCGTTTTTCATCCTGATGGGCTTCATCCCGTGCTTGGATAAATTTTTGCTCTGCCGCTTGCAAGTCGCCCTGTGAAAAGTAAAGACTGCCCTCAATCAGGGCAATTTGACTGCGATATTGGGGATTTTCTATGAGCTGGGGTTTGATATCCGCAATTGCTTTTTCTAGGTTTTTCAAGCGAGTCGTGTCATATTGGGCAAATCGGGGATGGAGTTGTACTGATAAGCCCATCTGTGCCATCATTTCTGACAATTGCTCTAATTTTTTATTGAGATTGTCCAATTCTGGTCTTAACTCATCCAAGGCACTCAGCACCACTTCGACTTTTTCTGTGGTTATCGGTGCCCAGCTTTGGAATGGTGCCATTAATGGCGTTAATTGTTTTTGGCTTGAAACCCAAGCAATTTTCGCCTGTTGCAGGCGTCGTGGGAGCTTGTCTAATAAGTCTTGAATCGCCTCAGCTTCTTGTTCGACTCCTTGCAATTGTTGACTTATTTTGTCTAGTTCAGAAGAGTCATTGGAGAGTCTGGATTCCAAGCTGTGCTTAATACCCCGATGGAAATTAGATGAGATTTTTAAAGTCTTCATCACTATCCGTTGGCGCCCTATCCGCTTTTTCTGTTCAGATAATTGGCGTAGGATTTCAGTCTGTTGTTGTTTAAGGGTGGCTGCGATATTTTTTTGAGCCGATTCGAGTTTGTGCATATCCGCCCATAAGCCAGCGCGTTGTAAGGCATTCAGGGTGTATTTTACTCTTGGATTTTCGCGGAGTTGTTCTAAAAAGAAAAAAAGGATGGCGTTGCCTAGTAGGTCCTTGTAGCGGAGAAAGGCAATCAATTCATCGTCTAATTTCGGTAATTGTTGTAGGACTAAATCGGTAATGGTCAACTTACCATTGTAACTGATGATTGCCATTAAGTCGGATTCTGTGAGATCGTCAGTGATTTCAAAGCTTGGTTTGGCGTGTTCGCTCAAAGCTTTAATGGCATTGACACGGAATTGTTGTAAGTTCTGGGGGCGGTGTTCAGCTAAGAAAGCTTGTAGGTAGTCGTTTTCTAGGTAGTCGTTTTCTATTTGCTCTGCAAAATTTTCCTCAACGTGTGTTAATTGTTGTAGGAATTTGAGTTTGGCCTCTGGAGAGGCGAGCAGAGCACTGATGGCAGCTAGGGCATAGCTGTAGCTGTCTTGCAGGGCTTTGTTAATCTCCGTTGCCGATAAAAAATGGTTTTTGAGGATGCTGAGGCTTTTATCAAGCGCTTTTTCTGAGAGAATTTCTACAACGGGGCCATTGATTAGTGAGTTGAGGCTGATTTTTAAAATTGTGGGTATTGGCATATTGTCTTTTGTTGTTCCCTTGTTTGTTACAATCACAAAAAATTTTTTTTTGAAATTTTTTATTATACCAGATATTGGTTTGAGCGAGCGTATTATATTATGTCTGATTCATTTAGCGAAGTCACTAACCAATCATGGGGAAGTCGTATTAAGCAGTCTTCACAAGGTGCCTTGATTGGGATCATTTTATTTTTTTCTGCATTTTATCTATTATTTTGGAACGAGGGACGCGCCGTACATCGCGCTCAAACCTTAGAAGAAGGGGCGAGTATTGTTTATTCCATTGATTCTGATATGGTCGATTGGGTTTATGATGGTAAACTTGTTCATCTAACGGGTGAAACCAGTACTGATGAAATTTTAAAAGATGTCATGTTTGGCATTACGGCTGCCCATAAGATTAAATTGCGCCGTCTCGTCGAGATGTATCAGTGGGATGAGATCATTCACTCTGAAACGGAAGAAATGTTGGGGGGCGGTACCCAGACGGTGACAACTTATAATTATAGTAAGAAATGGTCAAGTAGTTTGATTGATTCTAGCGAATTTATGCAGCCGCAAGGGCATCAAAATCCCTCTTATATGCCAGTGAGCGGAGAGACAATGACGGCTAAACGGGTCAATTTGGGCGAATTTTCTCTGTCCCCAACGCTGGTTGACAAGTTGAATAATTATCAACATTTGCCAATTACAAGCGAAGTATTTGAGCAATGGCAGCAAAAACGCCGCACCCAATTGTATGATAAAAATTTACATTTTCATTACGGAAATTATTACGTGGGTCATAATCCTGCCTATCCTCAAATTGGCGATTTTCAGATAAAATTTGAAGTTGTACGCCCGGCAATGATCAGTGTTGTCGCCAAACAAGTCAGTTCACGCTTGACACCTTACATGACTGAGGCGGGGGGGGAAATTGAGTTGTTTGAATATGGTGCGGTGACACCTGGGGAGATGTTCAAACGCGCACAAAGGGCTAATACTATATTAACTTGGATTTTGCGCTTGCTCGGTTTTTTAATGATGTCGATTGGTTTAGGCTTTATCTTTCAGGTATTGAAAACTTTGGCGGCTGTTATACCCATTTTGGGAAATTTGGTCGGTGTTATCGGCGGCTTTATTATTTTGGTTTTAGCTTTCATACTTTCCCTGGTGACTATTGCTATTGCTTGGATATATTATCGTCCGCTCTTGGGTATTTTATTGTTGGTGA
The DNA here is from genome assembly GCA_000785145.2 of Candidatus Thiomargarita nelsonii. GTDB lineage: Bacteria > Pseudomonadota > Gammaproteobacteria > Beggiatoales > Beggiatoaceae > Thiomargarita > Thiomargarita nelsonii_B. Next base: position 14,297 of record JSZA02000069.1, on the reverse strand, counting down.
TTGCAGGGGCTCTTTTGTATTTATTGAAATTTTCGCGTAAGTCAGCAGAACCAATGACGCAAGAGTCTCCCAGGCTTTTGCCTGAGACGGATGTGCCCTCTAAGCAGTGACACCCTTATACACAAGTCAAAATGACATGATATACTAGCAATGTAGTACGCTGTCAATTTGTTTTTTTGGAGTACAAAGCTTTAGCTTTGTACTGTCTGACAAAGCTAAAGCTTTGTACTCCAACACGTCAAAATGAGTGCTTCGTTACCTTTCTAGGAGATTATAAAAAAATGAAATGTGCAATTTGTCGAAATGGCATGACTCAAGAAGGCTATACCAGCATCGTTTTAGAGCGAGAACAAACCACCTTGGTTTTCAAACAGATACCGGCTCAAATTTGTGATAATTGCGGAGAAGAATATATTTCATCGAGCGTCAACAAGGCATTACTTCACCGCGCTAATGAAGAATTGGATAGAGGTATTATGCTTGAAATGATCAAATTTGCCACTTCAAGAAAAATGAGTAATGACACGGCAAGCGTGGGTGCGTCAAGAACTACACGCAAACCGATGTAAACGAAGTAACTTCGCTCCACGTCGAATTTAGGACAAAAAAAAATGAAACTTTGTGACTTTGAAATTGGTTTAGACAAACCCTTTGCGTAAGTCAGCAGAACCAATGACGCAAGAGTCTCCCAGGCTGATGCCTGAGACGGATGTGCCCTCTAAGGAGTGACGCTTTGCTCCGTGTCAATGCCATTAAGCTGAAAAACGAGGAATAATATGATATATTTTGAATGGGATGAAAATAAGCGCCAAATCAATCTCCAAAAACATGGTATTGATTTTATTGGGGTTGAAGAGGTGTTTGATGGCGATACGGTGACTCTGGAAGACAAGAGGTTGTATTACGGCGAGCAGCGTTTCGTCACACTTGGTATGAAACTGGGGCGCGTGGTTGCAGTGGTGTATACCGAGCGTGGTGATGCGATACGAATTATTTCTATTAGAAAGGCAACTAAGTATGAGCAACGAACCTACTTCTCACAAATCTCTCACTGATTGGCAACGTGTAGACGCGATGAGCGATAAAGACATTGATTTTTCTGATTGCCCAGAAATCACGCCTGAAATGTTTGCCAAGGCTGTTGTTCGCAAAGGCATGAACCCTGTTTCACGCCAAGCACCTTTAACATTTGAAAAATGTGCTATCACACTGGCATCAGATGTTCAAGCGTATTTTCCTGATTCAGAATCCGTGAACAACACCTTACGCGCTTTGATTGCACTTATACCCAAACAAGTATCAAACCATTAAAAGTGGCAGCAGTCCCAAAAATCGGTAATTTAGGACAAAAAAAAAATGAAACTTTGTGACTTTGAAATTGGTTTAGACAAACCCTTTTTTTTAATTGCAGGCCCCTGTGTCATTGAATCGGAGCAATTAGCATTAGAGACTGCCGCCCAATTGAAGGTGATCACTGAACAATTAGCCATCCCCTTTATTTATAAATCGTCCTATGATAAGGCGAACCGTTCATCACATAGCAGTTTTCGCGGCTTGGGCATAGAGTCTGGTTTAGCCATTCTCGAAAAAGTCCGCCAACAAGTCGGTGTACCTATCTTAACAGATGTACATGAAGACACCCCTTTGGCTGAAGTGAGTAGCGTTGTTGATGTGTTACAAACGCCCGCCTTTTTATGTCGTCAAACCAATTTTATCCAAAATGTCGCACGCCAAGGTTTACCCGTGAATATCAAAAAAGGTCAATTTCTTGCCCCCGCTGATATGATCAATGTGGTAGAAAAGGCGAAGGCTGTGGGTAATGATAAAATTATGGTTTGTGAGCGTGGCGTTTCTTTTGGCTATAATAATCTCGTATCCGATATGCGGGCATTAGCCATTTTGCGTCAGACAGGCAGTCCCGTTGTCTTTGATGCCACCCATTCGGTGCAATTGCCGGGTGGACAAGGACACACTTCAGGGGGGCAACGTGAATTTGTCCCTGTTTTGGCGCGGGCTGCTATTGCTGTCGGAGTAGCCGGTATTTTTATGGAAACCCATCCGCAACCTGATAAAGCCTTAAGCGATGGCCCTAATGCTTGGCCTTTGGATCAAATGGCCGCCTTACTTGAAAGTCTCAAAGCACTTGATAATACAGTTAAAACCTCTGTTTTTTTATAGGCTCAATTCAGTTGTTTCGGGAATGAGGTCACGATTTCCCGAAACAAGAACTCTGTTTTTTTATAATACGGCTCGATTCAGTTGTTTCGGGAATGAGGTCACGATTTCCCGAAACCGTTGTGGCGACTGAGTTTCGGGAAATCGTGACCTCATTCCCGAAACAACAAACATACATCTATAGGAGAAAAAGAAAAGTGTCAGAAATTATTGAAATACATGCCCGTGAAATTTTGGATTCACGCGGAAATCCGACTGTTGAAGCGGAAGTCACTACGATAACGGGTGCTAAAGGTCGTGCAGCAGTCCCCTCCGGTGCCTCCACTGGCTCCAGAGAGGCCATAGAATTGCGTGACGGAGATAATAGCCGTTATCTTGGCAAAGGGGTGCAGAAAGCGGTTGATCATATCAATGATGAAATACAAGAAGCCTTGTTCGAGATGGAGGTGACGGCACAGACTGAAATTGATAATGAAATGATTGCCTTGGACGGTACCCCGAATAAAGGCCGTTTAGGGGCTAATGCCATTTTAGCGGTATCAATGGCGTTGGCTAAAGCGGCGGCGAATGAGTTAGAAATACCCTTGTATCGGTATTTGGGCGGGGCTGGTCCAATGCAAATGCCAGTGCCGATGATGAATATTATCAACGGTGGCGAACATGCTGATAATAATGTTGATTTACAAGAGTTTATGATTATCCCCACCGGTGCCTCTTCTTTGACTGAAGCGGTGCGCTATGGCGCGGAAGTTTTTCATGCCTTGAAAAGCGTTTTAAAAGGAAAAGGTTTGAATACGGCGGTGGGTGATGAGGGGGGATTTGCGCCCAATTTAACGTCTAATGAAGCGGCAATCGGGGTTATTTTGGAGGCCATTGAAAAAGCAGGGTTTAAGCCGAGAGAAGATATTTGGTTAGGTATAGATGCGGCGAGTTCAGAATTTTATAAAAACGGTCAATATCATGTTGATGGTAAACCGCTGGATTCAGCACAATTTGTGGATTATCTCGCTGCTTGGGTTGATAACTATCCCATTCTTTCCATTGAAGATGGTATGGCTGAACAAGATTGGGACGGTTGGGCGATTCTCAGTGAAAAACTCAACAAAAAGGTGCAATTGGTTGGCGATGATTTATTTGTCACCAATACCGCGATTTTGAAAGAGGGCATTGATAAAGGCATTGCTAATTCAATTTTGATTAAACTCAATCAAATTGGCACAGTGACTGAAACCTTGGCGGCGATTGAGATGGCGAAAAGGGCGGGTTATACGGCTGTTATTTCGCATCGCTCTGGCGAAACGGAGGATAGTACGATTGCTGATTTGGCAGTGGCGACTTCTGCGGGGCAAATTAAAACGGGCTCTTTGTCGCGTTCTGATCGGATTGCTAAGTATAATCAATTGATGCGTATAGAGGAAGAATTGGGAAGTCAGGTGATTTATCCGGGCATGGCGGCGTTTTATAATTTAACGGTTTAAGTTGACCATTTTTTTTTGCAGGACGCGGGAGCGTCCAGGCAGGCATTCCCACGCAGAGCGTGGGAACGAGAAAACCAAACGAGTAGAATTATGCAAAGCATCAGCCAATTAAAGCTCAGACTATTCCAAAGAAAATGTTTTTTTTTGAGTTTTTTTATGATCGCCTCTCTGGCAAGTTGTACAAGCTCCGCAAACAAAGATCACAATGCACTTTCTGAGAATACCGAAAAAGCTTCCAAACATGCACTTTCCAACCAACCACTCAAAAAAATTATGAATGAGCTTAACGATTTGCTCTTTGAGCAGATTCCTACAGAGTTGGAACTCGATCGTTTGCGTTCAAGATACGCTTTGCGTATTGCTGAAAACACAACTCAGAGTCTTAGTACTATCGAAGAAATGTTGCAACTGGAAAAAAAATTTGGACTTTCTCAGGCAGAAAGTCAAAGATTTAGAGAATTGACCAAACAATTGCAGACTCAAGCACAGGCACTTGAGCGAGTAGCCATGGCGGGGCAGACGGAGGCCATTTCGCCTGCCTTGGGTCGTATGATTGGGATTTGTAATACTTGTCACCAAGAATTTCACCAAATATACTCCGAATAATCGGGAGCCGAATATGAAATGTCATATTCACGCAAAGTTAGGTTTATGCTTTGCTATCACTCTGTCGCTATCGCATACTGTCGTTGTAGCGCAAAGTATCGAGCAGCAACTACAGGAACTCCGTGCAGAATCTGTACGCTTGATGAAGAGGATTGAAAAATTGGAACGCTTGGCGGCTCAACAGGCGGCGAAAAAGCAGACTATTCCTCAAGCTCATGTCACACCACTTCACTCTGGCAAGGGCATACTAGAATTGAGGAGTCGCAATACCACTTTGTCGATTGGAGGACGTGCCAAGTTAAGCGTCATATACAACAGTGCCAGTGTAGGCGGTGGGAGCAATAATGGCGATGTTTTCCTTTTTCCAGGGGCTATTCCATTGGATGATAGCGGTGAAGACGGACAACTCACTTTCAGTGCTCGGGATACTCGGCTTTGGTTCAAAACCCGTACACCGACCGATTATGGTAATCTCAATACTTTGCTGGAGATAGATTTTTGGGGCGCGTCTGGCAATGAACGTGTCGGTAATTCACATTCACCGAGATTGCGTCATGCTTATATTGAATGGGGCAATTTTACAATGGGGCAAACTTTTACGACCTTTATGAATGTGAGTGCTTTTCCTGAAACGAATACTCTCCTGGCTCCCAACATGATTATGGTTCGACAGCCCCTTATTCGTTGGACTAAACCGTTCAAGAGGGGTAATTTTCAAATCGCATTAGAGCAGCCAGAATCGACTTTGACTGATACAACGGGGGCACGCATAACGCCAGATGATGATCGTTTGCCGGATATAGCCAGTAAATTGTCTTTGTATGGGGATTGGGGACAGGCTTCACTGTCCGGCTTATTGCGCGAAATACGCAGCGATGGTGCCAGTGTCAGTGACGAAGCCTTTGGTGGTGCTATTCATGCAGGCGGGCGGATTAAGACATTTGGACGTGATAATCTGCGTTTTGGTCTAAGCTACGGCAACGCTTTAGGGCGTTATGTCGCTTTAAACGGTTTTAATGCGGGTAGCATAGATAGCCAAGGTAGAATTTCTCTACACACTATTTCCAACGGACATTTGGCTTATCAGCATTGGTGGAATGAGAGTTTGCGTTCATCTTTCGCCTATTCACAGACACAGTCCGATAATGATTTGAGCATTGTGCCGGTTAACAAAAAGTTGAGTAGCTATCACTTGAATCTGCTCTGGAGTCCCTTAAGTGCGGTAACGCTTGGCTTAGAATATATTCATGCCATGCGTACACTGGAAAATGGTTTGGAAGGTGAATTGGATCGTTTTCACTTCGCGGCTTCTTATAATTTTTAATGAGTCACAGGGCAACCACAAGGGATTGCCCCTACAATATCAATTGCAGAGGGTAGGGGCAATCCTTTATGGTTGCCCTGGCGTCCTACACATCCTTCGATAAAAATGTCCGAGCCGGTACTTTAATGGGCTCGCTATACTGAAAACAATCCACTTCGCCCCCGTTTTGGCCTGAAACCAAGCTAAGTACGGATTCAATGCAGCCTTCATAGAACTTTTAACTTCGACTAACATCCAAGGTTTATGATCTTGTGTCACCAAAAAATCCACTTCCTTTTGATCTTTGGTTCGCAAATAATATAAATCAAATTCACCTAAACCGATGTCTGTCCACGCATGAACGGCTTTAAGTAAGTGCTTTGCTACAAAATTTTCGGCTTTTGCCCCCTCATCAGAAATGCCTGACCAATCCCATAAATAGGTTTTAGGCTCTTTTCGCAATGCCGTGGTGATATTTTGATACCAAGGCCGAATGCGGTAACAATAATAAAATCCCTCCAACACATCTAACCAACGACGGATAGTATCCACCGAGACACGCAACTGTTTAGCAAGGGTAGTGTATTTTGTGACTTGCCCTGTTTGTTTTTCTAATAAAATCACCAACATTTCTAATTGTGCAATCTCCTGTACTCTAGCCACATCACGAATATCTTCGCGAATCAATTGCTGTTGTCGTAACCGTCGCCAACGATGATAAAAACGTTGATTAGCCTTTAAAAAAGGTTCTGGAAATCCACCGAATTGAAATAAATGGGTGTATGATGATGCCCCTAAAGCCCTTGGTGCTTGAATCAATTTATCCGTATTCCACTCAGAATCAATCAATTCAGCGACACTTAACGGATGAAGCCGATAATTGAAATATCGCCCCATCAGACTATCACCCCCTTTTTTTAAAACATCCATCCGAGCACTGCCAGTGACTAAGATAGCCACTTGTCCTTCAAATCGGTCAAATAAGCCTTTTAAATATGACTTCCAATCCGAATACTTATGAATTTCATCAAGAACAAGTAATGGAGAATGCGTTTTTAATTGGTTAAAGGCTTCAACCAAGGCGCCTGTCTCAGCTAAGATGAGTTGGCGATGCTGGGTATCATCCCAGTTTAAATATCACTGCCATTAAGTTAAGGGCAACCACAAGGGATTGCCCCCTACAAAAAATCACGGTTCACGTAGGGGCAATCCTTTATGGTTGCCCTTAACTTAATGGCAGTGAGTTTAAATATAGAGTCGATTGGAAATGTTGACTAATTTGTTTAGCCAGAGTGGTTTTACCCACTTGCCGAGCACCAGAAACAAAAGCCATTTGTCGATGTTCAGTCAGCTCGTGGGCTAGAATCGCCTGATAGTATCTGTCCATTTTCTTATGCGTCGTAAAATAGTTATGACTATTTTACGATAGACGAGAAATTATTCAAACCCCACTGCATCTTATCAGTGCTCAATCTAGGATAGATAAAAATGGCACGCACTCTCTTAAGTACTGAACCATGAATTATCGGAGATTTTGGAGTCCAAAGCTTTAGCTTTGGACTGTTGTTTTTTCTCACCTCCAAAGCTAAAGCTTTGGATTCCAAAAGACTGGAAAACTTATGGTTCAGTACTTATACACAAGTTTTACTCATCGTCGGGTTGAATTTAGTCGGATAAAATAGATATAATAAACATCCTCGACTTTGGCCATTTTGGCGTTGGCACCGTCGAGATTTTAACAAAGCATTTTTTGATCCAAGTTTTTGACTCATCTTCTCACAAACTCAAAATGGAAAATAAAGAAAAACAAGGCGAACTGTTTGACTTTCCCTCAGCAGAAAGCGACGATTCTCCCCTCTTTTCAAAAAGTTACAAAGAACAACAAGACAGCATCGACAAAACGATAGATTATGTCAGTCGAAAGGCGATAGAACTACGTCCACTGGATTTTCTACAGTTTTTTGCAGAATTCCAAAATATCACTCCCCAAGAGCGTGACAAAATAAAAATACTGGATGCCAATCGGACTTTAGAAATCTATCTCAAAAAAGAAGCCGACTCTTTGAGCCTTATAGTTGAAAGCGATCTTAAAAAACTCAAAGACACTGTTTTTCATATAGAAATCCAAACCGCTTATGATGACACGATAGACGAACGGATTTTGGATTATAACTTTTTGATCAAACGAAAAACAAAAAAGAAAAAGGTGAAAACCTTATTGATTAACCTTGATCCAGACACCAAAAGTCAGCAATTAGGACAGCAGAATTTTGGAACAGTACAGATAAAATACGAGGTTAAAAATCTCTGGGAACTCACTTATGAGGAAATTAAACAAAAAGAACTCTTGGGCTTGTTACCCTTTACACCCTATTTAAAGGGGAGTGGGCGACCTGAAATCTTAGAAGCCTCAGAGATCATACAAGAACAGGTTGAAGAAACCCAAGAGCGAGCAGAAATGATCTTTATGCTTGCCATTTTAGCAGGCAGAAAATACAATACCGCCGGTTTTAAACTACTTTCACCGTCAATTGCTACTATGAATATAGAAAAACTTCGTGATGATCCAACGGCTAAGGAATTAATCCATCGCTTGTATCCTGATGAAATCGCAAAAGCCAGAACACAGGGAGTCAAAGAGGGAGTTAAAGAGGGAGTTAAAGAGGGTGTCAAAGAGGGTGTCAAAGAAGCCACTTCCGACTTCATACATCGCCTCAATGGCATGTTAACCGAGGAACAAATGAAACAAGTTTTTGGAGAAAACGTTCCCTTGACTTAAAAACAGTTAGGAGTCCAAGATTTATCTTGGACATTAGTACAACAAAATTAGGTGTAGGACGCAGGAGCGTCCAGGCAGGCATTCCCACGCAGAGCGTGGGAACGAGAACAAATGTAGGGTGCGTCCTACGCACCCTATCAAAACGTACAATTGATCGACACCGACAAAAAGGTGCGTGGGACGCACCCTACGCTTGCTAAAATTTGATAAACACGCACGATGTATCACTAAAGGAGAACAACCACATGTCACGTTACCCCCCCATTATTTTTTTAATTACCCTACTGCTAACAACGGCTCAAGCCTCAGCACGCCTAGTCATAGGCAACGCTGCCTATCAAAAACCAGTCCCCACCCTGGATAATCCCGTCAACGATGCCGACGACATGGCAAAAGTCCTCAAAAATCTAGGCTTTGAAGTGATCTTAAAGCATAACCTAAGCAATCGCGCCATGACGGAAGCAATACAAACCTTTGGCGACCGGCTAGCGCAGAAAAGGGGTGTCGGCTTATTTTATTTTTCGGGACACGGCTTGCAAGCCAAAGGTCGTAATTTTTTAGTGCCCGTCGATGCCAAAATTCAAAAAGCAGCCGACATTCCTTGGGAAGCTTTAGATGCCAATCGTTTGCTCGCCCAAATGGAAGAAGCCAATAATGGTCTCAATATTGTCATATTGGACGCTTGTCGAGATAATCCCTATCAATCCAATATTAAAAGCCTCAATAAAAAAGGCTTAGCTGAAATGAAAAGTCCGACAGGCTCATTAATCGCTTATGCGACGGCACCCGATACAGGCGCTCTTGGGGATACTCGTCAACGTAATAGTATCTATACAAAATATTTGTTAGACGCTTTGCGTGATATGTCTCATGTGAGTGTACTTGACATGTTAACCCAAGTCACCAAAAAAGTGGTGGCGAAAACGAAAGGCGTTCAAGTGCCTTGGAAGTCAGATTCTTTAACGCAGCGATTTTGTTTTAGCAGGTGTGGATCCTCATCGCAGCCGCAAGTGAGTGATTTATTGCGAACCTGTCAAATACATTTTGAAGAGGATCGTTTGACAACGGGCAGAGGTGGAAACGCTTTAGATTGTTATAGCGAAGTCTTAAAAAAAGATCGCAATAATGCGAAAGCTTTAAAGGGTTTAAAACAAATCGAAGAAAAATATCTGACTTGGATAAAAAGCAGGGTGGCTCGTGGACACAAGCAAAAAGCTTTGCAATATATGGCGGCTTTACGCAAGGTGAATCCTGAAACACAGAAATTACGGGCTTATGAATATTTGTTGGAAACTGAGCCCGTGGTGACACCAAAGCCCAGTCGTCAACCGGGTACCGTTTTCCGTGATAGTTTACAAAATGGCGGCTTGGGACCAAAAATGGTGTGGATTGCTGCCGGTTCATTTCGTATGGGTGATATTCAAGGTGGTGGTTATTCTGATGAAAAACCGGTGCTGATGGTGTCAATCAAACGGTTTGCGATGGGGCAAAATGAGGTGACGTTTGCTGAATATGACAAATTTGCTGAAGCGACGGGTAGAGAAAAGCCCTCAGATTCAGGCTGGGGGCGTGGCAATCGTCCAGTGATTAATGTGTCTTGGCATGACGCGACAGCTTATACCAAATGGTTAAGTCAGCAAACCGGCAAACAATACAGTCTGCCCAGCGAAGCGCAATGGGAGTATGCCGCCAGAGCGGGCACAACAACGGCGCGATATTGGGGCAATGATGCTGATGATGCTTGTCGTTATGCAAATGTCCATGACAAAACCTCAAAAAAAGAAAACACTGGTTTTTCTTGGACACATCATAAATGCACGGACGGTTAGGCAAGAACTGCGCCAGTCGGTCATTTTAAAGCAAATGCCTTTGGCTTATATGACATGTTAGGCAACGCTTGGGAATGGTTTCGAGGTAAAAGTTTTTGCTCCGCAAAAACTTTTACCTCGAAAGCTGATTCTTGGCATGGTACGTACTTATAAAGCAATGCCATTAAGTTAAGGTTTTTTTGTAGGGTGGGTAGAGCGAGAGCGAAACCCACCATTGTTAAAAATTTCAACGAGTTGGTGGGTTTCGCTCCACTCTACCCACCCTACAAAAAAAACGCATTTATGCTTAACTTAATGGCATTGACTTATAAAGGCGCACCAACAGATGGTCAAGTTTGGAGGGGAGGTGATGAAAACCGCCGAGTGCTGCGTGGCGGCTCGTGGAACTACATTCCGGGGAGCGCCCGTACCGCCTACCGCAACAGGAACGTCTCGGACGAACGGCTCGGCAACCTCGGCTTTCGGGTCATCCGTGGCGCGGACTCTTAGCCCTTTGCCCTTATCGCGCGGGGGGTATGGGGGGGCTACCGCCCCCCAGATCTATTTTTTTTTGGGGATTTTGGGCATTTTTCCTTTATAATTTAGGACCATAATAATGAGTACAACGGATTAGCGGAATAAACGGATTTAAAAAACAGAAAGGTAAGTAGGGGCAACACCCTTGTGGTTGCCCTTAGAACCCTCCTAACGTCGGGACAGGCTTAATGGCATTGACTCAGTGCGTAAGTCCTATAATTTTTGAATTTCTACCCTAATGATTTCTCGAATATGGCGCTCTTTTTGCTCATCCTGCAACGCAACGGCAACGGAATGGCCTTCGCGGACCAAAAGACCAACATATTTATTCAGGCCAGAATGAGGAAAACCGCCTACAACGACAGGTTGATTGACATCACCACCCATTTGTAATTGAAGGCCAGTGAGCTCAGCAATCGTATGTGCGTCATCGTTCATCACTTGCATGAAAATGCCGACTTGCATGACTAAAATACAATCAGGGACTTGCTGCTTTAATTCCTTGTAGCGATTTATTAATTTTTTTGCTATCATAATAAAAATGTGATGATTTCGTTGTTTCGGGAATGGAGCTACGCGGATTTCCCGAAACAACTGAAAAACGTGATGATTTCGTTGTTTCGGGAATGGAGCTACGCGGATTTCCCGAAACTCAGTCAAACTCAGTCAGCGTAGCTAAACTCAGTCGAGGGTTTAGCTACGCTGACTTCGTTGCGGGAAATCCGCTCCGCGAAATTCCCGAAACAACTGATCTCGCTTTATTTTTAAAATAACGGGAGTGGGCAAGAAAAATTGGTCCGATTAGAAAAATTAAATAGCCAAATGGATATTTTACGTTACCAAACGCGCCTATTACTCGATTTTGAACTCATATCGAGAAAACAGTATCAATACATAAATAGATTGTTCAACGGGATTGGCACTGATCTGGGGGCTTGGATTAAACAACAACAACGTCAGCGAAAATGAAACGATACGGCAATTTATTTGACCAAATAACGGACTTTAACAACTTATTTATATCTGCCAAAAAAGCGCAACGCGGCAAACGGTTTCGGGAAAATGTTCTAGAATTCAACTACCATTTTGAAGAAGAACTAAGAGCCCAAAACCCGTCTCATTTCGGCAGCACCTTACAGAGATCGCGTCGTACACCATGCTCTGTGCAACATAATAATGCCCATTTTTGAGCGGACCTTTATTGCCGATTCTTATGCCAATCGCTGGGGGTTTGGCACCCATCGCGCATTGCGCCGTTTCACTCAATATGCCCGTTCAAAACGTTACATACTCCAATGCGACATACAAAAATACTTTCCGAGTATTGATCATGCGATTTTAAAATCACTGCTACGTCGCAAAATCAAATGTCCCCAAACACTTTGGCTGATTGACACCATCATTGATAACAGCAACAAACAGGAGCCGATGATAGCCCACTTTCCGGGAGACGATGCCGCCCACCAACGACGGCGAGGGCTACCAATTGGCAATCTCACCAGCCAATTTTTCGCCAATGTCTATCTCAACGGATTCGATCACTTTATCAAAGAACAACTAAAAATCGTCCCTTATGTACGTTATGTCGATGATTATGCATTATTTTCAGACAATGAGGCCCAACTCAAACAAGCCAAAAAAGCGATAGAAGACTATCTAGCCAAATTAAGATTAAAAAATCACCCGATAAAAAGCCAATTATTTGCAACAAAACAGGGTGCTAATTTTCTAGGATTTCGTATATTACCGGATCGCATACGAGTCAGAACTGAAAATCTACGCCGAGCGAAACGACGATTACGCAATCTACAAGCAGACTATGCCAATAAAAAAATCCCGCTGAGAAAAGTTTCTCAATCCATTCGGAGCTGGGTAGCTCACTTGGAACACGGCGACACTTGGCGACTGCGAGAACAGATATTTGCGACTCTCATTTTTTAGAGAGGGCAAAGACGGGGCTGGCACTTCCGAGTGCTGCGTGGCGGCTCGTGGAACAACAAACCGAGGAACGCCCGTACCGCCAACCGCAACAGGAACGACTCGGACGAACGGAACGACAACAACGGCTTTCGGGTTGTGTCATCCGTGGCGCGCGCTCTTCAAAGTCAGAACGGGTAGATGAGAATCTGCCTGGCGTACTTCAGAAGAGTCCAGACCAGTTCCGGAGATGGAGGTGACTCCATCCGAATATCAACCCCGGTTAAAGATTTGGTAGGCCGCAAAGCCGAAGAATCATACAACCTTGTTAATCATTCCCTTACTGGGTTTCTTTCGTAAAGAAATTCTGTTCGGGAATGCCTATTTTGGAGTCCAAACAGTTACGTTCCATACCACTTTCAAACAGGGCAACCATAAAGGATTGCCCCTACCCTCTGCAATTGATATTGTAGGGGCAACACCCTAGTGGTTGCCCTGTCATGGTATCGGCCCCTGAAAATGCCGTGCAATTAAAATTGGCAGGATTTTATGAAAAACCTACCCAGGCATGAAAGAGATTGAAGATGACAATGAAATGATCACAGAGGAAGGCAAAAGTTTTACTGTACTGGCTCAACGACTAAAAGGATTATGCGAAAACTGTATTCATGTGCTAGAATTTAAACATCATTAATAACAGAGGAAAAAACCATGAACCCCATATCCCAACTTTTTATCGCCAGTCTATTACTGACAAATACCCTTGCATTAGCCAACGAACTCGTTTTTCCAAGCAATGAAGCTGAAATCGTCCAAGCCTTATCAACAAGCCCGTTCCAAAGAAAAAGTATGGGTCCTGACAAAGGCTTAGCTGACATTAGAGACGATAAGCCCAAAGTGGGCGCCCAAATCCATTTCGACTTTGATTCCGCCACGATTAAAGAGGAATCTTATCCCCTACTGCGCGAATATGCCAAAGCACTCAAAGGCGGACTCGCAGAAGCCCGGCTATAAATTGCGGGACATACTGACAATGAGGGCAGTGAAGAATACAACCTGTTTTTATCAAAACACCGCGCTCAAGCCAAATTTTCTCGTGTTCAGCTATGGGATTGAGGCTCATCGCTTGATTATTAAATATTATGGCGAAACTCAGCCAATTGAAAACAATGCCACGGAAGTCGGACGCAACAAAAATCGTCGGGTTGAATTTAGTCGGATAAAATAGATATTATTCTTGCAGGACGCGGAGCGTCCAAGCAGGCATTCCTTTGCCTCGCGTGGGAACGATAAAAAACCGCTTATGATGACACGATAGACGAACGGATTTTGGATTATAACTTTTTGATCAAACGAAAAACAAAAAAGAAAAAGGTGAAAACCTCAACGGTTGTTTCGGGAATTTCGCTCCGCGGATTTCCCGCTCCTCTGGTCAGCGAAGCTAAACCAACGGTTGTTTCGTTCATTACGCGGATTAATCTTGATCCAGACACCAAAAGTCAGCAATTAGGACAGCAGAATTTTGGAACAGTACGGATAAAATACGAGCTTATGAGGAAATAAAACAAAAAGAACTCTTGGGCTTGTTACCCTTTACACCGTATTTAAAGGGGAGCGGACGACCTGAAATCTTAGAAGCCTCAGAGATCATACAAGAACAGGTTGAAGAAACCCAAGAGCGAGCAGAAATGATC
>JSZA02000070.1 GCA_000785145.2 Candidatus Thiomargarita nelsonii | reverse complement strand
TTAGCTTTGTGCGTTGCTTGACAAAGCTAAAGCTTTGTACTCCAACCCAAAATTTAAAGTTTGACAAAGTACTAGCCATTAATTGTATTCATTTATTTGAAATAACGCTAAAATAATGGCGTATGCGGTGTTTTGACAAGGCATTGTATTCATTTTTTTAATAAAACGCAAAACAAAAGGAGTACTTTTTTTGATTATTAGTCGTTACTTATTTCGTGAAATACTATATATTTTATTAGCTTTGAGCGCATTATTGATACTGATTTATATCAGTCATCGGTTTATGAGCTATTTAGTACAAGCCTCGGTAGGCGATTTACCAGTGGCATTTATTTTTAAATTACTCGCTCTGAAATTATTAAGCGATTTGATGCTCATTTTACCCTTGGGATTTTTTTTAGCACTTTTGTTAACCTTGGGGCGCTTATATAAAGATAATGAAATTACGGCTATGGCTGCCTGTGGCATTGCGGTGCCTGTCACCAGTATCATCAGCTTTGCTGTTATTTTTGCGATTTTCATCGCGATATTGTCTTTAATAATAGCGCCTTGGGCAGAAAAAAAAATGGCTATTTTACAAGTCAAATTAAATACGGTTGCTGAAGTCACTGGTATTGCACCAGGGCGTTTTAAAGATCTTTATCACGGTCAAGCTATTTTTTATGTAGAAGAGATTGAAAGTGATACTATGCAAAACTTGTTTCTGCAAATTCGCTTACCTGAACAAAAGCAGGTGGTTTTGGTGGCTAAAAAGGGTTATCAAACGATGGAGGCTGGCCAATTGTTTATGGTATTTGTTGATGGTCATCGTTATGAAACCCAACGGGGCCGTTTGAAATCTAATGTCATTGAATTTGCCGAGCATCGTATTAGAATCCCAAAACGCCTTGATGCCCCTCAAGGGAGTGAACGTGAGGCTCTATCAACTTATTCGCTGTTGTTTGCAGAAGAGACAGCCCTCCAAGCGGAATTGCAATGGCGTTTATCTTTACCCTTATCTGTGATTTTATTGGCGGCACTGGCAATACCTTTATCGAAGACCACGCCACGCCAAGGGCAATATGCCAAAATAGTGCTTGGTATTTTGATTTATTTAATTTATGGTAATTTACTGAATGTGGGCACAAAATGGATTGAACGTGGTGATGTTTCTCCTTGGATTGGGCTTTGGTGGGTGCATCTTTGTTTGTTGCTCATTGTATTGGTTTGGTTTCATTTACCCTTTTTGAAAAATGAGTCTCGCCGCTGGTTTCTAAAAATTAAGAATTATGAAAAAAATTGATATATATATTGGTAAAACTGTGCTAGCCGGCATCTTAATAGTTCTATTAGTGCTAGTCGGCTTATTTACCTTTTTTTCTTTTATAGATGAAGTGAATGATATAGGCAAGCGATCTTATGGACTATGGGAAGCCATTCAATATGTCGTTTTAGAAATCCCGCGACATATTTATGATGTTTTTCCCAGTGCTGCCTTACTGGGTAGTTTATTAGCTTTAGGGCTGTTAGCAAATAACAGTGAATTAACGGTGATGCGGGCGGCTGGCGTATCCATTGTGCGTATTGCTATTTCTGTGCTGAAAGTGGGATTAGTATTAACTTTTTTGGTCATGTTGATTGGTGAAACTTTAGCACCTAAGAGCGGACAATATGGTTATTATATGCGAGCGATTGCACAATCTGAAAATCAAGGTCAACAAATAGGATTTAGTGGGCGCTACGGTTTTTGGGCACGCGACGGTGAGGATTTTATCAATATTACTTCTATTCGCCCTGATGGAGGCTTTGGTTCGATTTCCTTGTATGAATTTGATGGCGAGCAACATTTACGTGCTATCACTTATGCAGAAACGGCTTATTATGAGGATGGACAATGGCAACTTTATAAGGTGGAAAAAAGCAATCTTGCGCCTTTTCAAGTGACACAGCAGTTTTTAGAATCGACAACATGGGAAGCGATATTAAACCCGACATTGATCAAAATTGTTAAGGTGCGTCCACACAAATTGTCTAGCTGGGGTTTGTATAAATATATTGAATATTCGCGACAAAATGGACAGGGCACGGCACAATATGAGTTAGCTTTTTGGACACGCTTAAGTTATCCCATAGTCAGCATTACCATGATTTTTTTAGCGATTCCTTTCGTTTTTGGCTCATTACGCAGTGTGTCGATAGGGCAACGTGTTTTAGTGGGCGCGTTGATTGGTATTGGTTTTCATATGCTAAATCAAGCGAGTGGTAGTATTGGTTTAGTGTATGGTATTTATCCAATTATCAGTGCTTTATTGCCTCCGATATTGTTTTTGAGCATGGCTGTTGTATTGATGCGGCGTGTTGTTTAATTTAAAATGTCTGGTTATTTGGAGTCCAAAGCTAAAGCTTTGGACTCCAAGTGACAAATTTAGGTTGAAGTTCATTTTTTTTGTCCTGTACATAGAAGAGGAATATCACTAAACAATTCCATATTTGGAAGCCAAGGCGTATGTGGAACTCTGATTAATTCCTGGAATTTTGAGTCAAATTCTGGCGTAAAAATACCCTCTCCCTCTAAAATAGATGACTTCTGTTTTTCCATTCCCTTATTAAATACAATGCCATTAAGTTAAGCTTTTTTTGTAGGGTGGGTAGGGGCAATCCCTTGTGGTTGCCCGCTGCACCCACCAAACCTTTGAAATTTATAACAAAGGTGGGTTTCGCTCTCGCTCTACCCACCCTACAATATCTCTTAACTTAATGGCATTGGGGTGTAGGGGCAATCCCTTGTGGTTGCCCGCCCCTACGAAGTGGTTGCCCTTAACGAAGGTGGCATTGACCCACTCCCCCACCCGTGCCACCCCAAGTGGAGATACTTTCACCTCAAATATCACCCTTGAACCGCAAAAAAATCAAGCAAACTTTTTTACCGTTTAAATTACGGCTCTCCGGCAAACAAATTATCGAAACCATAGCCGTCATTGTTAATGGGACAAAACGTAAAACATGGACAGTCAATTCAAAAGATAAAGAAATCGAAGTGCTTGTTGACTCACTCCAATCGGGTTACAACCAAATTTCATTTATTGCCACTGACGAACAGAAAAATACGAGTTTTCCCTTTGGTTATACAGTCTATGTCACGGCAGAAAATAAAAATTTACCTGATTTATACTATCTTGGGATCGGGGCTAATGGCCAATGCCATTAAGTTAAGAGATATTGTAGGGTGGGTAGAGCGAAAGCGAAACCCACCATTGTTAGAAATCCCAATGCCATTAAGTTAAGAGATATTGTAGGGTGGGTAGAGCGAGAGCGAAACCCACCATTGTTAGAAATTTCAAAGGTTTGGTGGGTGCAGCGGGCAACCACAAGGGATTGCCCCTACCCACCCTACAAAAAATCCTTAACTTAATGGCATTGACTTTTAAAGTACGCATGATTTCAAGCTCAAAATGTTCCGTTGTTTTGACAGAATAGTCACATCCTGTAGATGAATGTTCTATGTCATAAAGGCAGAATTTTCCCCCTTCATTGCCCAGCAGTAGTGTTTTGTTGTCAATAAATTTCGCCACTTGTGCTTTGTTCTCACTCACAAGAGGTTTGCGTTTGAGCTAAATAACGGTCATTAATAAAGGTTGATATAGTGGTGAAATTTTCAGAGAGGGAACTGATAAAATAACCGGTTTTTAAATCCCATATTTTAATGGCTCCCTTTTCTTCAATTTGGCTCACGCTCAAGTAACGTTTTGAGGGAGAAAGTGCGGCTCTAAATAATCCGCCGGTTTTTAAATAAAAGCCTTCTTGAACTTGTAAAAAAATGTTGGAATGGCTTTTTTATCTGTCAGACTGGTTAATAGTTTGTTCACAGTTTGAGTGATAGATAGTTGTTCTGCCTGTTGAAGCAGGGTATGCTTTAAAGCGTCTTTTTCACAGTTGATGAAAACGTCGGGCTATCCTATAAATTATTGCTTTATTGCTTGGATAGTTTTGTAAAATAGAACGCAGAAAGTGTACTGTGCTACAGTTGGGCGCATCTTGGATCAGTTGATCGATTTTTGAGGCGACGATAGATGATGGAATGCCTGCCCTGAGTGCATCCAAGATTGAGGCTTGTGTTGATGAGACTGTGCTGGGTATCAGTATTAATATTAGGGTAATAAATAGTTTTTTTATGTGCATGAGTGTTAATTCGACGCGGAGCGTCCTTTTGCTGGAGCAGGTTTGCAACCTGCTCCGTAACGTTAGTGCAACAACCATAACAAGTTCAACGCCACGCATATTACATTCCGCGTGGGAACGAGAAAAGGCTCATATAGAATTTGAACGGTTATTCTGCCAAAACAGGTTTAAAACTGCCACGTACAGAAATTGACCTTTAAGCTAAAACACTTTCTTTAATAACAATTTCAGTATTTACGGCATTTAGGAGTTCATTTAACTTTTCGATTGTCGGAACTGAACGCCCCTGCTCATAGTATGCATAGGCATTCTGAGAAGAAACTCCAAGACGTTCTGCGACTTGGGAGAGAGAAAGACCACTTCGCTCCCGTTTTCTTTGAAGAAGAAGACGGATCAGAGATCGAGAATCTATGGAGCCGACTTCAAATTCACCATGACTTCCTTTAAAAACTTGAATTTGAAATCCCTCTTTATTTACCATTGTTTCAAGCATATCAGCGACCATTTCAAAAGCTTCTTTTCGAGTATATCCTTGAGTCATCACATCCAGAATTGGAATCTCTGCTAACCAAAATTTACCATCTTTATATACTTTTCCAGAGAATCTCATAATATTGCTCCGCTCGATGCTTTTCTTAGCCTTACGAAGAATGGAACGAGCTAACTTTTCGTTAATCTCATTATGTCTTGGAATAGGCTCTTGCCCCAAACCATTTGTCCAAATATCATGGTTTCCTCCATGACGAAGAAACCACCATCCTAGTTTTTTCAATTCATTTTCCAATTGTTTTCTTTTCATTGTTGATTGTTTTGCAATGCCTCAATTATTTTGGACGAGACGCCCAAGGAAATAAAGAAGTGTGTCGGGCGTTACGGCATTGTTGTTGCGCTTGCTTTGCTGCATGTACTCGCTCAATGAGCGATATGAGGACAGACTCAATCTAATCAACACCACAATCCATACAGACTTAACGTTGTCACGAGTCCGCGCCATGTTGTGATTATTCAATCTGAACGCTTTCATCACTTTTTCAAAAATATTCAATTCTTCGTCAGGGCGATCAAATTGTTCCACGGTATTAACAAATTCACGCGCCCATTGTCGCAAGTTTGAAGATAATTTCGCGTGCCAACGATCTAACAAATCACCATAATGTCTGGCAAGAAATAAGGCAATATACAGGTGTTCATAAGTGCTCTCATTACCCATTTTCTCACCGGTTTCTTTGGCTGGAATTGATAATAATGTAAATAGCATGAATTCTATGGTTCTCGGATCACAAACCATTCCTTTTTCTTTCGCCTCTGCTGAATTGATGATTTTCCGTTCTAAATGGGTACAATTAAAAGGGGCTTGACGATAATCGTCTGGTTGATAATCTAATATCAGGTAGATAAAATCATCGCCCACGCTGTTAAATAAGTCTTCTGCCATCTTTTCAGAATAATGTCCCGGCAGTCCACCCTTTAGCACGGGTATTTTTGTTTGTTTTTTCATCCAGCTGCCCAGTTTTGAACGTAACCATGCGACATCTTGGTTAGTAATCGGTGCATATTTGAATGCTTAGGAAAATAAACGACAGGGAGTTCAAAAGAAGTGTAAGCCCAATTATAGAGTCTCTGTTTTGCAGGGACTTCCATGTTGGATTTTTTGGCAAGATATTCAATGAATCCTGCAAATCCGAGATAAAGGAGCAATGCCATTAAGTTAAGAGGGCAACCATAAAGGATTGCCCCTACAAACCGTGATTTTTACTTCGTTACTTCGTTTCGTAGGGGCAATCCCTTGTGGTTGCCCTTAACTTAATGGCAGTGAGATAAAGGAGCCCATCGGCAAAATCAGAAATTGACAATTCTTGAGCGGATAATTTTTTCAAACTGGCTCCAAGTCCGCGCCATGATTTCTTTGGTGGGTATTTTCTGCTCTTGCGCCGTCAAAGGGAGTACTGACGGTTTTAAATCTTGGACAAATGCCTGATATTCTGGATCGTCCCAAACCGCTTGCAGTGTTTGTTCCGCGTAAGTTTTCGTTGCCGCGAATAGATATAAGATAATGATAAAGCTCATACTATTAAATAATTTTCTGATTGACGTTCTGACAATATCTAACTTTTTTTTATCCATAGAACCACTGATATCAATCACAAAAATATAATTCTGTGGCATTTTAGGAAGTCTCAATGGCGCAACATCTGCGTTTGAGAAGCCGGTATTTTTGCAATGCCATTAAGCCTGTCCCGGTCCCGACGACAGGAGGGATCTTGAGGGATCAAGGGCAACCACAAGGGATTGCCCCTACAGAGGACCGCATTTTATGTTTCCGAGGCAAAAGTTTTCGCGCAGCGAAAACTTTTGCCTCGGAAGGCAATCCTTTATGGTTGCCCTTAACGGCGATGGGCTTTCGTTTCACCCGTATTGGCATCTATCGCTATTATTTTAATATATTTGGGATGCAAATGTTTGAAATCGTCATCTGTTGTCATTAGCAAGGCACCCAAACTTGCTGCTGTTGCAGCAATCCAAATATCATTTTGTCCCATTGGGCGAGCCGGTTTCATTATTTTTTCAGAAAAATAATTAATTCGAGCATAGTTATCAACAACATCAGGCTCACTAATTTCAATGATTACCATAGCATCCAATAGCTCATTCATTGTAGCAATTTTCTGCTTTCCCCAGTCAAATTTTAAAGAGAGCGCATAAATTTCTCCAACCGTCACATAAGAGATAAGATTGCCGTTTGGACGGCTAATAAGTTTATAATCGGATTCCAATTGTTCGCTCACAATATTTTTACGGATGAGTTGTAAAATAATGTTAGTGTCTAACAAGATGAAAGCGTTCTCAGGAATCATGATAATTCCTCCAAAGCCTTGAGCACTTCATCATCCGTTTCATTCCCGGGCCATTTGCCAATTATCGCACTTAAGCCACGCTTTGGTTTAAAGTCACTCATATCGAAAGGGCGACGAAGCGGTGTTGGTACTCGCCCCCACATTTTCAGATCGCGTTCTGTCGCTATGACGATTTGCGCCGCTTCAAGGATAAGCAATGCACCTTCCTTGGTAAAATGCGCCGTGCCTGAAACCAGCACATTTTTCCCTAACAGGGTTGAGAGTGTTTGTGGATCGACGGCTTTTGCAAAGCCATTAATGGGATATTGTATTTCGGCGGTAATCAGTGTAAAGCTATAGTCATTGAGTCTGATCGCTTCAAGTCTGCCAGCGACTATCACCTCACGATGTGCGCCCTGTCTCGATTCATCAAAGCTTTGCTCTCGTGTGACATCCGCCGCAAAAGCAAGGGCGGCTTGTATTGCATCCTGATTCAAAGAGGGATATTTTTTCCGAATCTCATTGGGCACAAAGCCATTGGCTAAATTTTCAAGTACCGATGAAACCATGAGTTGAGTATCCTTAAAGCAAGCCCTACCTTCACAAATAAATGGATCAGCAGTAATATAGTTTTGCCAGTTCATAATGATATTCCTTAATAGTTATTAGTTTGGTTTAGCTTCGCTGACTTCAAGATCCCTACGGGAGGAAATCCGCGCAATGAGCGAAACAACGAATAATACTGTCATTTCGACGAGAGGAGAAATCTTTGTTAGTTTGGTTTAGCTTCGCTGACTTCAAGATCCCTACGGGAGGAAATCCGCTACGCGCAATGAGCGATACAACGAATAACTATCCCATGGTATCATTCTCGTTGCAGGACGCGGAGCGTCCAGGCAGGCATGATCTCCACTTCGTTCCGTTACTGCGTTTCCCACGCAGAGCGTGGGAACGAGAAAAAAATCCAATCCGATTTTTTGAAAAAATAAAATTAAAATAAAATAGTCAAATAGGGCAAAATCTTTTTTATCGTTCCAATGCGATCGCTCCGTCAAGCAACCAAAAGTTGATAACAGATACCAAATTCCTTCGCTGCTTGCGCCAACTTTTTGTCCGCAGTCACCAAAACCGCATCCAATCTGGCGGCGTAAGCCAAGTGCAAAGCATCACATGTACGCAGAGCCGTTTTACGTTGTAACAACCAATCTTTGGCTTGTTTAAAATCCTCAAAAGTTAATGGGTGATATGAGTAAAAACCGAACGCGATATCCTCAGCAAATGTTTTTTGTATCACTAGCGCATCCTCTTCGCTAACTCAATGCCATTAAGTTAAGCATAAATGCGTTTTTTTTGTAGGGTGGGTAGAGCTTCGCTGCACCCACCAACTCGTTGAAATTTTTAACAATGGTGGGTTGGGCGTCCCGCCACTTCGTTGCGCTCTCGCTCTACCCACCCTACAAAAAAACCTTAACTTAATGGCATTGCTTCGCTAACTGCGCCTCCAACGTGCTATAGCAGAAGCAACTTCAACCTCGCTGAGATCACTAACAAACACTTCACTTCTAGTACTCTGTCAATGTTAAATTGATGGGTGTTGTAGGGTGCGTCCTACGCACCTTTACCGATTATTTGTGCGGAGTACGCACCCTACATTACCCGTCAAAACAAAGTTGACAGCGTACTAGTTGATCTCAACAAAGTTTGCACAAAATAGCTCAACGCTTCTTCTCGACAGTACGGCAACAAAGCACTGGTATCAAAATACAATGGCTCATCCGAGTTTTTCATCTTCATCATCCCTCATCTTGGAGACAAATTCACCCGCCGACGTTTTACAAGGGGGGATTGAAGCACGAAACCCGCTACGATCAGGAAAACGACTAAGTCTTCCAGCGATGGGCAATAACCTCGCAACGGGTTTACCATCTTGCGTAATCAAAAACTCATTTCCGTCTATCACATTATTCACCAATTCAGGTAGTTTGGCATCTGTCATATTTACGGTAAGCATCATGATTTCTCCAGATTCTTTTTTTTTAAAATAGGATTTTTTTGATACCGACTCCAGCATAAAAATCCTATTTTTTTAAAAAATAGGATTTTTTTGATACCAACCTTAAAAAACTTGTGTCGATGAGCGTGGGAACGATAAAACTAAGCTATTCCTCAATAGAGATGAGTTCAATCTCAAAAATTAAAGTCGCATTAGCACCAATCTTTTTCCCAGCCCCTCGTTTGCCATAAGCCAAATCAGCTGGAATAAATAATTGCCATTTTGCCCCTTCTTTCATCAACTGTAGCGCTTCTGTCCAACCTTTTATCACGCCCTTGACCGGAAAAGTCGCAGGTTTACCCCGTTTGTAGGAGCTGTCAAACTCCGTGCCATCAATTAAAGTCCCCCGATAGTGAGTTTTCACTTTATCCGTGGCTTTTGGGGTTTTGCCCGTTCCGGGCGTAATCACTTTGTACTGCAAACCACTGGGCAACGTCACAACGCCTTCTTTGGTCTTGTTTTCGGCCAAAAAGGCTTCACCCGCTTTGATATTTGTTTCAGTTAAGGCTTGACGGGCTGCCATTCGTTTAGCCATTTGCTTTTTCTGAAAATTTTTCAAGACAGCACTCATTTCTTGTTGGCTCACTAAAGCTTCGCTGTCTGACAAGGCCGCTTTCATTCCCTTGACTAGCATATCCAGGTTAAGCTCAATGCCTTGACTTTTAAAGTTATTACCAATAGTATAGCCAAAAGTATAATTGAGTTTATCCTGATCAGTCAGTGTTTCTTGAGCCGAAACAGTGGACAATAAGCTGATGGATAATAGGGGTATAAAATATCGTTTCATTAAAACTCCTTAATTACACGGGATTGCCACAAAATGTGCGCTTATCCAGAATAAGGGCTATCATTGAAAAATCAAGATGATGTTATTGTGATTTATCTTGGACTCCTTTTATACAGCATTCACGAGGCTATTATGAAGATGATTGTACAACAGCAAGATGCTGAGATGAAAAAGCAAATTTACTTACGGCGCATCAATCAACTATACACCAAGATTAGAAATTGGTTACAAGATGAGCCATTGATTTTGGAAAATGGCAACATTGAAGTGGTGGAAGCATTAGGGCTATACCAAGCACCTCGGCTGTCCATTAAAACCCAAGAAGGTGAACCGTTAGCGGATTTTAAGCCGACTGGTGCCTCTGTTTTATTGGCAGAAGGCGCAATGGATATCCAAGGCAGAGTTGGCTTAGAATATGTTCTCTACATGTTGGAAAACGATCCCCAAACCTACTTTAAAATAGAGACGGATGGCTGGTATTGGCAAGAGCAACGCGAGGATGTTGAGCCTCATTTTCTTAACAACAAAGCCACTTTACTTGAACTCATTACTTGGGTGAGTGATTATGAATTCTAATCCGTTGCCACAAATGTTGTTGGTTTATAAAGTCACTCGTGACAGTTTTAGAATTGCGGAAAGAGCAATTCAAACTAAAGACCCCAAAGCCATGCAAAGATTGCTTCAACGTACTGTCGTTGAAAATCAAAATATTACTGATGCCAAGTCGATGATTCAAAAAAGCATCAAAGAATCTGATACCTTATTTGTACTCAATATGTGGGCAACGTTTGAACGGTTTTTAAGAGATGATTTACAAATGAGGGGTAGATTACTGCTAGGCAATCAGCCACCCGCTTTAGGGCATTCCATTTACAAACACTTTGAAAAAGAAGTTGAATTTTGGAAACCGGTAGAAATTCTCGACTTTCTCAAAGACAGTTTATTTCAAAGCCAAACGGCTTTAATTGGACAAGCCAAACAAATATTGGCGTATAGGGATTGGGTAGCACATGGTAAAAATCCGAAAAATCCGCCTTCAACAGACATGAAACCCTTAGCAGCTTATAACACGCTCAATAAAATTGTGGAAACTTTGTTATGCTATCCACCATCATCAGCTTTGAAATAAATTCATAAATTTTCGTTGGGTAGTTCGTAGTAGGCGATTTATCGCCTACACTTTTATGCCCTACCTTGCACTAGTACTCTGTCAATTTTATTTTTTTGGGTAATGTAGGGTGCGTCCTACGCACCAATAGAGTCATGGTGCGTAGGACGCACCCTACAAAACAACATTGACAGTGTACTAGTACAACGGATTAGGGGAATAAACCCGTTGTACTCTATAGCAATAACGCAAATAAAAAGTTATTCTTGATTAAACAATGGCACTTGTATTGCCTGTGCTGCCTTGCAATGTTCGTAACAACTGGATAAATTTAGCACTTTTAGACTTAGACAGTCGATGCCGACGCTCAGCAACAAGCAATGTATTAACGATTTCTAAAGTCCAAAATTTCCCTTACGAAATGCTTTGATTTGTTCAATAGCATTTTTCGTTTCATTTTTACCTTGTGAGAGACGCAAACTGGCTAATGATTGTGATAAAAAATTAACGATCAAATCGTTAAGATTGGGAAAATACTTTAACTCTTTACCCAACATATCGGGTAATTCAATGGTGATTTGCATATTGACTCCTAAATATTACTCCACCACGCAGCATTAATCTACAGTGACGAATGTGCGTGGGACATTAAGGTATTATAAAACTTTATTAATTTTATAGAAAAATCTAGTTGTTTATAGTTGATTATTTGGTCAAATCATTTTTGACTAAACAGACTCAAAAATAAATATATAATAAACTAGTGGTACCAATAAAAAGATTGAATATAAAATATTTGCATAAGTGGTATATTAGGTATAATCCTTTATAGGATGTAAAGCAACAAACATAAACCCATCAAACAACCAACCCAACCAAGGAAAAAACTCATGACCAAATCGATCCAAAGTCAAAAAAAACCTAAAGGATTGCACAAATCGATCAATAATATCAAACTTGAGTTAGCAAACACTGGCAAGCTAAAGTTACTTAATGAACTAGGCGATGCTTATCTGACATTGATGCAAAATTATATTGACTACATTTTTGATAATGAAATAAAAAATGTCAGTAGTTATGGTAATTTACCGGATATCAATTCAGAATTGTCTGAAAGATACAAAAGGTGTGCTTGGCAACAAGCGGCAGGCATTATGAAGTCGTTTTACGCGAACAATAGGGAAAATAAACCCATATTGAAAAACCTTAAAATACAAGGTAATGTTAATGTTATTCAAATTCAAGGTTCAAAGACAAAAACGTTTGAATACTGGTTGAGAATTTCTACCTTAGAAAAAGGAAAACCCATATTTGTGCCTATCAATATCCACAAGTATGGTAAACAGGTTTTAAAAGAAGGAAAATTATGTGGTGGCGTAACACTGTCCAAGGTTGATGGGCAATGGTACGCCACTTTAGCTGTAGAATTCGAGAAAAAGAAGCCAATCGCTGATTTGGGTAAAATGGTTGGTATTGATCTGGGGATTAAGAGTCTTTTTACGGCGTCAACGGGCCATTTCTTTGGTCAATTTTCTGATAACTTAAAGAAGCAAGTAGATAAAGCTGATACTAAAAGAAGACGTAAACAAAAACTTAATGCTTGTTTGAGGAAAAAATGTAAACAGGAAGTTGATTTAAGCAATCCTGCGATTATAGCAACGGTTAGAAACGAGATAGGACGTGCTGCTAATCAACTGGTTCAAACGTTAGAAGAAGACAGTTTAGTTGTTTTGGAAAAATTGAATATCAAGGGAATGAAATTCAAATCTAAACGCATGAACCGTATCTTAAAAGCTTCTAAAATCGGTTTAGCGTTGGATAAGTTGAAGGAAAAACTGGATTATAAACATATTCGCTATGCTAGTGTTCCGGCGGCTTATTCAAGTCAGGAATGTAACGAATGTGGATACGTTCACAAAGATAACCGCCGAACTCAAGAAAGGTTCAAGTGTGGCTATTGTGAACAGACTGAAAATGCGGATGTCAACGCTGGCAAAGTACTTGTCAAACGTTTTGGTGATACTGAGCTGTTAAACGTTGGTCATTGATCTCCGCTCCGCTCCGTTACTTCGTTTCCGCGAGGTGAAAACGATTCTGATGGAGAGATTCTACAGACGTTTTCCCGATGCCCGTAGTGTATCGGGTGGACTAGAACCGGGCACGGTACCTATTTAGTTAGGGCTGTGCTTCGAAAGATAGGTTGGCAACAACCGACGGTCAATCAGTCCACTTAAAGTGGGATCTATATTCATCTATAGATTTTGCAACTATAGACTTAACTAGGTTATAAAATAGACATTATACAGATTTAATATAACTCTTTAAAATCAATGTTATGTAGTTATGTAGTTATGTAGGGTGGGTAGAGCGATAGCGAAACCCACCAAACCTTATTAAGAATGGTGGGTTTCGCTATCGCTCTACACCACCCTACATTAAATCGGTATAATGTCTAATTATAATAACGCCCGTAATTTCTCACGCACAGCCGTTTCACCAAAATGCTGTTCTATATATTCCCTACCTTGGCGAGAAAGTTTTTCCCATAACACAGAATCAGTGTACAAACGACATACAGCATCCGCAAAATCATCTGGATTATCCGCAATCAAAGCCATTTTTTCCCCTACCAATCCCATGCCCTCGGCACCAATACTGGTGCTGACAACCGGCAAGCCTAAAGACAATGCCTGACCCAATTTGCCCTTCATACCCGCACCGTAGCGTAAATAAGACACAAAAACGCGCCGCTTAGCAAATTCAGGCTCAACCTCATCCACCCAGCCCACCACTTTAATAGTATCACTTGCCAAAGCTTTCATTTTATCTTTCATATAGCTACCAATCAGATATAAACAAACCTCTGGCAAACGGGCATGGATTTTCGGCAACACCTTTTCAACAAAATAATAGACAGCATCATCATTAGGGTGATGATTATAGTTACCGATAAAGACTAAACCATTTCGCTGCTCAAAACCCGTTTCTGGCAGCGGATGTTGTTGATGAATATTTGGAATCACCGAATAATCTAAATGGGGCAATTCTTCTTGTAAATGATGGGCATCATCTACCGTCACAGTAATCACCTTATCAGCTAACAAACAATTAGATAATTCTTTGCGCTTAGTCGCTTGCGCGGAAGTTGCCAGTTTTGGATTATTTTCGATCTCCGCTTGACGCTGTTCACGGATATAATGAATATCCACCGTATCATAAAAAATAACCGTCTGAGGCGACAAAAAACGCACAAACGGTATATAACGATGCCCAACATCTACTCGACAAATAAACGCAAAGTCAAATTGTCGCAGTGCCATGGCATCTGCCAGACTGTATTTACCATAAAAAACTTCAATACCCAAAGCTTCGAGGGCATGACGATATTTAAATTGACCATCCAAATTATCAGGAAAAAAAGTGATTCGATAGCCTAAAGATACCCATACTTTCAACAAAGTATAAATACGCAAAGAGCCAGAATCTTCATCATACATCGGTAGAGTCGCATCAATCACCAACACGCTAGGTTGCGGTGCAAAGGTGGGATGCCACCGCTTATAAAAATAACAACTATCAAGTGCCAGTGTCGTCAACTCAGGATAAGCTTGATCATGCTCATAACAAACGGCAGCATCATAAATCGCCTCATATTGCTGAACTTTCAATTGCCAAATAAGTTCAGTCAATTGATACTGTGGCGTGTGATAAGCACTCATTTCGCTAAGATCGAGCTGAGACAAAGCAGCCATTTTAAAAATCACCAACTGACTGCTCGTCGCATCCACAGTACGCCGATAACCATAAGCAGGATGATCCGCCGGCGCACCTGCCAAAGCAGTCTCGCGCTCTAAAGAGGCATATCCCGCCCGAATTGTGCCGTTGCTGTATTTTTCCATTGGCACCAGCAAAGCTGCCTTGGGATTGGTAACAAAAACCTCCATGGCACGTTCAACAATATCCGGCTGCGGCTGCGCGTCTAATTCACAACACCACAGATATTCCGCTTGTTCTTGGCTTTTTCCCCACTCAAGCACTCCCCTTAAATCAAGCTGATCTTGTAGAGTTGTCAATTCGTATTGTTGACAATATTGCTCAAGTTCGCTATTCAATTGTCCACAGACGACTATTTGTCCATAACTGTCCGCCAGGGCATGAGCCAACCGCGCTAAAAATAGATGCAAATTCAGCACAGGCGTTGAATCAGTCAAGCCAGATAAGATAAAAAGATGAGGAGCGGATTGAGTACGCAAGCGAGCCGAAACTGGAAACGCCAATAAATCTTGTTGTAGCTGATGGGGCAAAGGTGAGTGCCGTTCCAGCAGCGGTGCCTCATAAATTTGAGGTTTTTTGGAATGACACCAAACGGCAAAAACTGAGTGCTCGTTAGCATCGGGCGAATCAATTTCAATCTGAAAAGTTTTGTCAGCAGAATCGGCAATCGGTTCAAAACAGATCGAATGAAAACGATTGTCAAAAATCTCTACTCCCTCAAGATAGAGGACACGCAACGGCGTGTTTAATGCCCGGATAATGAGGCGCACATGACAAGCATTAATGCGTAAACAGGTGCCTAAGAAAATATCGAGTTGGCAAAAATTATCCAAGGAGCAATAGACTTTAAAAGCCAGCACCTTTCCAGCTTCCAACATAAAAGCCTGCTTGCCCAACTGATTCACGCTTTGCATCAACTGCGGATTTTCCGCAGAGCCGGCAAGACTCCTAAACGTGGGAAAAACATCCGACAAAGGACGTGGCGGCGGTATTTCGTCCTGTTCACTGTTATCATGTTTTAACACCCCTTTGAGTCCCATGCCGGTGCTGGTCGAAATATACTGTTCCGTTTGCGAAATAACAATTTCTGCTCTTTGAGCAATCGTTTGTACAAAATTGGCATAGCGGCGAAGATGCGGCCAACGTGAGGTCGCTTTAACTAAAGTGGCTAATTGTTCACGCAACTGATGAGACTCAGTACGCAAAGGCTGAATTTGCGTCTCCAAACCGACCAATTGTTCAACTTTAGCCCGAATCCAGTCAGTGAGTTGTTGGTAATCACCAACAGCAGTGGGTGCCACCTGTAGTATTTTTGCCAGCGCGACAGAACTCATGCCAACGGCTATTTGCTTGCTCAATTCATGCAATGTTTTCTGTAATTCTTCATGTTCAGCCAGAGCTTCAGCCTGTTGCTGCTTAAAATGGGCTTCTTGTTTAGCACTATCCGATTGCAACTGTTCATATTTGGCACGCCAATTGGACTCTAACTGAGTCCTTTGTTTGGCACTGTCCGATTGCAACTGTTCATATTTGGCACGCGAATCAGACTCTAACTGTTCCGTTTGTTTGGCACTGTCCGATTGCAACTGTTCATATTTAGCACCCCACTCGGACTCTAACTGAGCCGTTTGTTTGGCACTGTCCGATTGCAACTGTTCATATTTAGCACCCCACTCGGACTCTAACTGAGCCGTTTGTTTGGCACTATCCGATTGCAACTGTTCATATTTTGTGCTCCAATTGGACTCTAATTGGGCATAATCCGATTGCAACTGCTGATACTTGGCGAGCAAATCAGATTCTAACTGTTGATTTTTGTTTTGATATTGAGCCAACTGAAGCTGCACCTGTTCCAAAGACTGATAATTTTGGTTCAGTTCTAATTGCAGGGCCTGTTTTTCTCGCTGTGTGTTTTGCACGATGCCGCGCCGTTCTTGGCTAACCAGCCAATATTCGGTCAAATATTTCAGTTTTTTGGGTGCAGGCAATGGCATAACATGTTTTTTCAGAAACTGCCGATAGGCTTTCCGCCAACGCGATTGATCGATCCTTTGCGTAATCTGAGAATTTCCCCAGACAGCATATTCCGTGGTAATGCGATTGAGATGATAAAAATGGGTCCGTGTGGATAAGCGCTGCAAAACATCCCAATCTTCAAACACATCAAAGGATTCGTCAAAGCCACCCACGCTCTGCCACAAGGCGCGATCAATCAATAAATTAATCAAGGGAATATAATTTTCATAACTTAGACGCTTGGCATCATAAGGATCATTAAATTCCCCAATCGCATTTTCTTGGAGAATGACAGTGTCATCACCCAACAATTCTCTTTTAAGCAAACGACAACCGGAATAAGCCACCCTGGCATCAAAATGCAGCATAGCTTTTTCCAAACGTTGCAGATGATCGGACAAAAAACGGTCATCGTCATCCAAAAAAGCGATGACATCACACTCAGTCGCTTGCACCCCTTGATTGCCTGCCTGTGCTCGTCCCCGATTGCTTGTATTTTTAATCAAATGAATATTCAAGCCAGAAAAATCGCTCACTATGTCATCAATGGCAACACCGCCATCATTGATCACAATCACTTCATCGGGCAATCTTTTTTGAGCAGCCAAACTTTGTAAACTACGAGTCAACAGATGAGGACGATCTTTAGTACGGACAATAATTGCAATCCGCAGGGGGGAGGGTAGCGTTCTATGACGGATTGGTTTGCGAGCGGGTAAAGGCATATTACAATAATTCCTAAAAAGTGAGTTGATGATGGATATTTTGGTAGGAGTCGGCCAGATTTATCTGGCCGACTTCTCTAAACTGACTTAAGCTTTTTGCCTTGAGTTTGCTCAGTGGACAAGATGAGCCTTTTAAAAAATCCTAAAAGATTTTATAGCCATTGCTAAGACTCTTTGATCACCATTGTTTGGTTTATGGGCATTTGGAAATTCAAAGTGTATTAAATTTATAGAGCCTTGATTCAGAATCTTTGGCTCAAACTTAAATTTAAGCACCGTGTCCCATGAATTAGCTTTTTGGCTGCCAATATAATTTCCATTGATTGTTATTTTAATAATTTGTTCACCTAATGTCCCAAGCCTTAATATAAACTTTCCTTGGATATCATTTGATTTTTCTAAAAAAAACTGAATGGTACTATACTTTCCTAAGCTCCATCTATGTGTTTTTTCAGCTTTACTAAACCCCGAAAATATGACTTTTTTTGAGTCAAAAGCTATAAGCTTTTTGTGTGTCATTTTGGTTATAAGTTGATTTGGCATACAACAACGATTGTTTTTATTTTCAATCACTGTAAATATACGATTTTCTGATAAAGCAAAACTCATAAATGGGTATGTCCATCCCCACCCAAATCCACTTATCATTTGATTTGAAATCAAATATTTTCCTAGAACAGTTTCTCTGTAGTCAACGACAGGATTTTTCGCATTATTATGAAGAGCCGTTTTAAATATTTGAGTATAGCTATACCACTGTAAAGTGATTGCTATTTGTAGTGCAAGAAAAAAAACGGCCACATAAGTCAAAGCAGTTTCTGAGCGGTGATGTATATTGTTAATTAAAACAGATAGTTGAGTACACCATATTGTTGCTATAACAAAGAGAAAACCAAAGAACAATGGAACAACCGTTAATAAAGTTCTCCCAGAATGGCTTAAACCAATTTCCATGTATTTTGGATAGTTAAATACTAACCCAAGAACGACAACAAATAATATAAATAGTAACCAGATATTTTCTTTTCTTTTAGATGTTATAAAGGCTAATCCAAATATGAGAATAGTTATCCAAAAATTCTTGGATTCTTTAAATATAGATATTAGTGCATTAGTGAATTGACCTGCATTGACTGAATCTCTTGGGTGAATATAACTTTCCAACGCAATAGAAAATCCATATATAATAAGCCATAAACAGACAAACCAAAATATACTATTTTTAATAAAATTTTCTACTTTTATTTTGTATGCAACTAACATGAATAATAAAATTGAAAATAGCATAAATGACTCATATAAACGTGTGGATGCTATCAAAAGTATAATAATACCAGTCTTGTGTATAAAATTATGTTCAGTTCGTGCTATAAGGACTAATAGTATCCAAAATAATGAAGACATAACATGCGCTTCAGAAATAATAAAACTATACGAATAGATTGATGAAATAAAAAAACTTAACAAAGGGATTGATAAAAGTTTTTTATTTTCTAATAATACTACTGTTAAAATAATACTTAATAATGGAATACCATATAGAGTACTGCCATAAATAAACATTAGTAAATTTTTGTTTTCAAATCCAAGTAGCTTGACAGCAAATATAGTTGGTGCTTGTGTGATATATTGAGCATATAATCTAGCTTGATCAAATGCAAAGAAATCTTGTTGAAATAAGATTTTGTAAAAAAAATGACTACCATCGGCATATAGAAATCTGTTAGTAAAAACGGCAATAAGAGTTGTTACTATAATTACAATTACGCTATAAAGATAATTTTTATTTTTAGTATTATTCATATTAATTCCTAAATACTAATGTATTTTGGAGTCCAAAGCTTTAGCTTTGGGCGTTTTGTCCCATATTAATTCCTAAATACTAATGTATTTTGGAGTCCAAAGCTTTAGCTTTGGGCGTTTTGTCCCATATTAATTCCTAAATACTAATGTATTTTGGAGTCCAAAGCTTTAGCTTTGGGCGTTTTGTCCCATATTAATTCCTAAATACTAATGTATTTTGGAGTCCAAAGCTTTAGCTTTGGGCGTTTTGTCCCAAAGCTAAAGCTTTGGACTCCAAAATCTCCAATAATTCATGGTTCAGTAAATGACAAAAGTGCGAAAGCCTACATCTCACGCACCCCATTTTTGTTCGATAAACTCGCTTTTCAACTATTGACGATAAAGTTTTACATAACGTTCCCCAATTTTCCGCCAATCCAATTGTTCCACAAAATGCCGGCCAGCCTGACCAATTTGCTGCCGCAGCTCGGGATTTTCTATCAGTTGGATAATTTGGTTGACAAATTTGTCCATATCTTCTTCAATAAAAATATCCTGCCCCTGCACCACTTCAATGCCTTCTGCGCCTTTCTGCGTCGCCACCACGGGTACGCCCGCCGCAAAGTATTCCAGAATTTTCATGCGCGTACCGCCACCGTCCTGAAGTGGCACAATAGCAATATCTGCCGTTTTGGTATAAGGTGCTACATGTTTCACCACGTCGGTATAGATTAAATCGGGATGGTTGCTGTTTGCCGGCGGATACTTACCGACTGCTAAACATTTGGGATAATAGCCTTTGGCGTTGAGCTTGGGTAAAACTGTATTGCCGATTAATTCGGCGGCTTGCCCATTTGGGGCATAGCTATAAATGCCGTGAAACATTAATACGATCTCATCTTCACGCAAACCGTAACGGTTTCTGATTTCGGCACTGTCCTCTGCATCAAAATTTTCTAAATCGACACCGTGCGGAATCATCGTGATTTTCTTTTTCGCAACGCCGGCTTCTATTAAGCCTTTTGTATCATTGTGAGAAACGGTAATGACATAATCTGCCAGATTACAAAGCTTGACTTCGTAGTCTTTTAAAAATGTTTTTGCTGTATCGGGCAATTGATAAGTGTCACTAATTCTTTGGAACTCCACATTGTGTTCTACAATACTGCGCTTACCCCCGAATACTCGATACGCCCAACGACAGGCATCCAAAAAAGCGGGAAATTCTGCTTGATAAACGTTAATGCGTTTTTGCAAAGCCACGTACAACACGCGCAGCTTAAAATTTTTATCCAGTTTAGGAAAGTACAAAAAAGATTCATTATGGGGAAGACCAGCGGCCATCAGCTTGTCTCTTAGAAAATATTCCGTAGAAGACCATAACTGACGCAATAAACGGGGATACAGTTCTTCCTGCATCTCACCTTGCCGAAAGATATAAAATTTTTCTCGCCCAGAAGTGATCAGATAAACTTCGTCATAATCGTAAGACAACACCCGTGCAGTATGGAAAATCTTGGCGGCGGCACCGTGGTCCACGGGAAACACATCATCCCGCGTCACGATAGCCAAATTTTCTTTTCCCCACCGTTGCCACAACGGCATTAGTAGGCGTTGAGCAACCGCCCGATAGCCCAATGACGCGCCTTGAGAAATCCGGTTGAATGCTTTTTGCAGACGGGTAGGCGCGTGTACCGGTTTTTTCAATACGACTTCCAAAGTGGCACAGCTAAAATCAGTTTCTTCCCCGAATTTTGCGCGTAATTGTTCATGTACATCAGGTTCAATGGCCATCTTGCCAAAATTTTCCAGATGAACAAGCTCAAAATCAGACGCATTAAACATGTGAATATAATCGGCATAAGTATAGCGATTAATATGCGGAGTATCGTAAATTTGATAAAGGAAATCATTAACCGCTTCCTGCTCCCAATCGGCACTTAATTTTTCGGCCATTTCTTCCCGATCCAGCAATAAGTGCTCGTAATTTTTAAGCAGTGGCGCGGTTGAGGCTTCATCGGTAAAACGATAGCATTTTCCGTCCCGTTCAAACCATAAATGATGACCGATACCCGACGACCATAAGGGACCGTAATAGCTATACACCAAGCCGCCGGGTTTGAGTAAGCGATACATTTCCGCCAGCGCGACTTCCAAATCGTGGATATGTTCAAAGGCGGCAACCGTGAAAATTACATCAAAAGTGGCATCCTCTAGCGGCAACGCCCTGATATCGCCGTCAGATATGATAATATTATCTGTCACTTTGACTGTCTTAACATCCTTGTCGTTCCAATACCAATTATTGATCCCCAAACCGGAGCGCATCCCTTTTTGAGCCAGCCGGGATAATAACACTGCATCATCAGCACCGATTTCTAGTACCGTTTTATCGCTGACATCTGTATATAAAAATAAGCGCTCAAGCGGGATTTGCTGGTAATCAAACGGTTCTTCTTCGCTTTTGAGCAGTTCGGGCACGGGCGTGAGTGGCAGTTGTTCAAATAAACGCGGTAAATTCAATTTTTGATGCGTTTCTGCCGCCTTAAATAAACAGCTTTCTTGCTGCGATGTAATAGCAGGTTGCACACGATGAAAAGGGGATAAGCGTTTTAAACGAGTGCTCAATCGTCTGTCTTCGGCAATGCGTTGCCACAGTGCTAATTGCTCGCGGGCTTGCTCATAATGTTGATAAAGCACGGTTTGGGTTTCAACCAAGCGTTCCCGTTCTGCCTTGAACTGCCCGATACGCGCCTCTTTTTCCGCAAGCAATTCGTCTTTGTTCCCTAATTGCGCTTGTAATGCAGTGACATTGTACTGTAAATCATGCACATTTTGGTCATGTTGCACCAGTGATAGCAAAAAGTGCTTATTTTTTGGCCGCTTGCGGGGATGATGGCAAAATTCGGCCAAAGGCTCGATGGTTTGATAGCGGTTGAAGCGTTCTTTAAGCAAACGTTGTGCATTGGCGCGTTTTTGGGATAAATCTTCCTGACCAGTGAGAATGCGTTTTACCACTGTCGCCAAAGCATCGTCACTGTCCAATACCCAGCCAGCATCATAGCTTTTAATCAGTTCGGCGACTTCCAGAAAGTCATTGCAAATCACGGGTAAACCGCAGCGCAAATATTCAATGATCCGAAATGAAAAACTGAACTCGCGTTCACAATTTTTGGCACTCAGTTCTATCCCCACATCCGCTTGAAGGTAATACTGTTCCATTTCATCATAAGGCAATAAATCGGATTGCTTTAAAATGCGCTGATATTGGGGACCTTGGGGTAATTGCAATGTGCCTGAAGAAGAATCTTCATATAGGGGATATTTACCCGTAATCAGATGCAAGCGACCGCGATTCTCCGCAACGAGAATGTCCAATAATTGGGATAGCCAAGTATCGGGATTACGCCAAGGCCATAATACGCCGCCATATAAAAAAACAGGTTCTTTTTCTGGCGGAGAAGCGGGTTTAACGGGTAAATCTGGATCGGCAGAAATCGGTATGACATCAATCGGATTGTCTTTACAACCCAAACCGCTCATAAATAGCCAGGCGGTATGAAAAGCTTTTTGCCGCTGTGTGCAGCATAAAAAATAATCTGCCTGAGTGAGACACTTAATATAATCAATCGCATTGACTTCCATATCGTAGCTTTCTTGAAAATCCGCCTCCAAAAGCCAAGGTGCTAATAAGTCCATAACCACTGGAATATCCATATCGGGTGGCAGCAAATGCATATAAGTCCAATAACCGACAATGAGCACCGCCGGCTTATGTTCCGCAATCAGTCGGTGCAAGGCCGCTTTATCCGAGTACGGGGCAAGCGTCACTTCAGGCGGTGGTGTATGCGGGTGTATCGTATCTGCCCGGGTTGAATACACCACCTCAAAGCCGTGATGTACCAATCCCATCGCCAATCCCCAAGCGCGTATGCCGTTGCCCGATACGGTGTGACCGGGTATCGGATATAAGCCGTGGGTGAGAATCATGATTTTGGACATTAAAAACCTCGAATATTAAAAAAAAAGACGTTTTGGAGTACAAAGCTTTAGCTTTGTCAGACAGTACAAAGCTAAAGCTTTGTATTCCAAACAGAAAAAGTGAGTTCTATTCAAAATTGTACACATAAACCAACACATTATTTTCACAAAGCACTTTTTTTATGAGCGGTTCAATTTTTGACCATTTTCCCCCCGCCAATCCACAACCTATTCTAGGCATGTGAACCGATGCGCTGAGTTCACTTGCCTTTTGCTCAACTTTAAATAGACATTTTTCGACGGCTTCATATCGAATCGGTGGCCCTTTGCTCCCTGTTTTTATACCACGTTGCCCAATCATATTTGCAACCCAAATACCTGAGTCAACTTGAATGAATTGAACGGCGCTTAATTCAAAATCATTTTTGGCTCTATACCACTTTCTATAGGCTTGTTCGGGTTCTGGCCATCGTTTAGAAATGGCGAGAACAAATCCTTTTCCCCATCGACCAAGATCATTGCAAATATGACAAATGATCTTATTTCCTTTGGCTTGTGGAGAGGTAGCATCACCTTTTAAGTATGTTATCATGATTACATTTTTGCGAGTCCAAGATAAATCTTGGACTCCTATAGAAAATTATGTTGCAACACCAAAACGGCTATCTAAATATTCGATAATTTTGGCAGATTCATACATCCAATTTGTTTGACCATTTTCTTCAATTCGCAAACAAGGTACTTGAATTGCGCCTCCCTCAGATAATAATTCTTGTCTGAATTTTGGATTATTTTGAGCATCACGTAATTCCATGGGAATGTTAAGGCGGTGTATTGCGCGACGGGTACGGATGCAAAATGGGCAAGCGTAAAATTGGTATAATGCCAATTTTTCGGCTTTTTTGTTAGCCAATTGTTGTGCGGCTTCTGTTCGCACGATTTTCGCCGGTTTCGTTATAAAATTAATCAAAACGATTAGCCTACCGAGCCCTTCACGAATTATTTTTACAATCATCGTTATGTTTTCTCCTAGTTATATTATCATATTGTGAATTTATACGTCCAAAGCTAAAGCTTTGGACTCCAAAATGTTTTATGTCAACTTTTTCCTCCCCTTTATGCCTTGAACCCCGTTTTTCTAAACGTTTTGCCCTTTCTTTGATATTAGTACATTGTGGGGCACTCTTATTATTGCTACCAATCACATTACCTATCGATTTTGCTTTGCTGATAAAACTATCTATAGGGCTCTTAGTATTAGCCAGTGCCCTGCACACAACTCGCCGACATTTACTTTTAATAGATCATCCTTTATATGGATGTATCTTACATTATGACGAAGATAGCGGCTGTCTGAGGGTAGTTTTGCAGTCAGGCTTTGAAACCAAAATGGCATCAGGCAGTTATAGTCATCCGCAATTAGTGATATTAAGAGTACATGGAAAAAAAAATGAGGCGCTCATCATTTTTCCAGATGCTTTAGATATAGAGACATTTCGCCACTTGCGAGTACATTTGCGACATGCTGTTTAGTCCAAGATAAATCTTGGACTCCTTGTGGATATTTTACGTTCTCTCCCTGTGTGTGTCCAGTTGGTGATGAGTGAATAGGTGGCACTTATATCTTTGTCATGCGCGGGGGCATCGCCGATGATGACCATGATTTACGCTGGTGCAGGATGGGGGAATTTTGGTAAACACTGACTTCGTATCTAGTACATGTAGGGTGGATACGCTATCGCTTAATCCACCCTACATGTATGGTTTTAGGCTGAACTTAATGGCATTGCTCCTATTGGCTTTCGTATCGGTTTTGATGGGTTATCCCTGCTAAAAAAAAATCCCTGTAGTTAAATGTTTTGATTAAGAATGTAGGGGCAATCCTTTATGGTTGCCCCTGTTAGGCTCGTAATTCTTTGATGGTTTCGATGGGCAACTCAGTTTTTAGGGCAATGGTTTGATCATCTAATACATCCAGTAAAGCACGGGCAACTGCTAGTTTTCCCTCTTCAATGCCTTCTTCCTTTGCATCGGCCAGCATAGAAAGTTCATTGATTAAAGCCCGTTCCCGCATCTCTGCCATTTGGCGAGCATTTTGGTCAGCACTGATCTGCTGTAACAAGGCATAAGCTTTTTGTACCGGAGGATGAGTATAGTGCATAGGTTTTCCACCAGTGCTCACGTAGTTGAAAAAATGCAGCCATTGATTCAATGGTGCTTGATCTTCCAAATCAATTTTTTGTAATTCAAAGAATTACTGTAAATTATATTATATTTCAAGCTATTTTACAAAAACCTTGTCCCGTAGGGTTCTTACGGATGACACGGATTTAAAGTCAAAAGAAAAATCAATATTTTTTCTCGTTCCTTTGCCTCGCGCTCATCGAGCCGACACAAGTCCATTTTGGACGTCCAAGATTTATCTTGGACTCCTTAAAAAAAACTTTTCAATCCGTTTGCTCCCCTAATCTGTTGTACTAGACTTTTATTTATTTTTGCGGTGCGAATTGCAGGACGCGGGAGCGTCCTGGCAGGCATTCCCACGCAGAGCGTGGGAACGAGAGCAAAGGTGCGTAGGACGCACCCTACAAAACTAAAAAACCTTTTCTCGTTCCCGAAGCTCCGCGCACTCCTTTAGACATAAGTATCCAAGTACTTTAAATAAAAGGATATTTGTAGGGTGCGTACTCCGCACAAATTAAGAGTCAGGGTGCGTAGGACGCACCCTACAAAACTAAAAAACCTTGAATTTCTCGTTCCCACGCGAGGCAAAGGAATGCCTGTTAGGACGCGGGAGCGTCCTGCAATCAAAGGCACGGTTTAAGGAGTCGGCCAGATTTATTTTGGACGTACCACGATTTTTCCACCATTTTGCTCAACAAGATATTCGATGATCTCAAAACCAGCAGTTGCCAGACGATCTTTATCAGTTATCACAAGTTCAAGCTTATCACCATCAAGCAATTTTTTCAGAATCAAGCGCAAACCTCTACGCTTAAAATTGAGCCCACCAGCAATATCTTTCACAATTTCGTGTTCAGGGTATCGACTTTGCATCAACTCAACTTGGCTCAATAGCGCCTTTCGCTGACTAGGACTACTCACGCGACAATAGCAAATCCCAGTAACCTTTTTATTTTTTCCAATTAAGGACTCAATATTGAATTTTCTTTGCCCTGATGGCGTGACAATGTATTCAATTTGGTCAGTATTCGCCCAATTTCTTAAAGTGTTTGGATGCACTCCTAAAATTTCACAAGCCTTTCGATTAGATAAATATTTCATAGACACGTTCCTAAATTTATTTGCTATCAAACCAACTCACCACCACAATCGCCAAACTACTCAATAAAAAAGCCGGTACCATTTCATAAAGTGAAAAAGGAATAATTTCAAACACCGTCAAACGTTCCCATATCACCACCGTCATCGCCCCGACAATCATACCAACCAAAGCAGCAGAGCCCGTCATCCGCGACCAAAATAGACTAAAAATAATAACTGGACCAAATGAACAACCAAATCCAGCCCATGCATAAGCCACTAAATCCATAATTGTATTATCAGGATTATGAGCCAATACCAGTGCCACCATAGCAACGACTATCACTGAAAATCGCCCAACCCAAACTAATTCCCTTTGGCTCGCATTGGGACGTAAATAAGCTTGATAAAAATCGTCAGTGATAGCACTGGATGACACTAACAATTGCGAATCAATCGTACTCATAATAGCAGACAAAATCGCTGCTAATAAAAAACCTGCCACCCAAGGATTAAACAAAACTTGGCTCAATACTAAAAAAACCTTTTCCGAATTCTCCAAAGGATTATCTGCAAAATAGGCAATACCAATAAAACCCGTTAAAACAGCCCCCAGCGTCGAAACAATCATCCAAGACATACCAATCCGACGCGCTTTAGGCATTTCTTGCACCGACTTAATTGCCATAAAACGAACCAAAATATGTGGTTGCCCAAAATAACCCAAACCCCAAGCCATCAATGAAATAATACCTAACAAGGACATATCCTTAAACACATCTAAGCGACTTGGATCAATGACAGACATTGCCTGCCAGCCGCCCACTTCAAAAAATGTGACCAAAGGCACAACAATCAACGCCAACAACATTAAAATACCTTGCAAAACGTCAGTCCAACTCACCGCTAAAAATCCACCGATAAAAGTATAAAGCATAATAACAATCGCACCCATCCATAAAGCGGTGGTATAACTTAAACCAAAACTGCTTTCAAATAATATCGCACCACTCACCAATCCTGATGAAACGTAAAAAGTAAAAAATAAGAAAATCAGCAGCGCGGAAATGATGCGTAACAAATTTGAATACTCCTGAAAACGATTATGCAAAAATTCAGGTATCGTCAGCGCATTATTCGCCGTTTCTGTATAAACCCGTAAACGACTGGCGACAAAAAGCCAATTAAAATACGCGCCAATGATCAAACCAACAGCAATCCAAATTTGATTAAGTCCACTGGCATACAAAGCCCCCGGCAAACCCAACAACAACCAACCGCTCATGTCTGAAGCACCCGCGCTGAGCGCCACCACACCACCACCCAATCGCCGCCCCCCTAACATGTAATCAGCCAAATTATGCGTTTGCCGATATGCGATAATGCCTAAAATAAAAACAATGATTAAATAAATAATAAAAGAGATTAAAGTTGTAGTTTGCATGCGTTGTTGTCGAAAATTTGTTTTATAATAGGAGTCCAAGATTTATCTTGGACTGTCCAAACTAAAGTTTGGACTCCGGTATTTTACCCGTCTGGAATGAAACTATGAGTAAAGTGATAGAACTTGATGAAGAGACTCTAAAAAACGAGGAGGATTCCAATATGGGATCGTGGGCGCATAGTTCAATTCAAGCCGCTCTCGCATGTTTGTTAAGAACTGATGGACGTTTTAATGTTCTAACTGAATTAAATTTAGATGTAAGTCAAGTCGATTTGACACAATTTGGAATCCATAAAAATGAGATCAAACCTGATGTATGCCTATACGCTAAGAAAAAACGGGTGGAGCCAACCCGCGATCTAATTAGAATGTTAGAATACCCCTTAACAGCGATAGAAATTCTTTCGCCTAAGCAAAATATTTCTGAACTATCCGCCAAGCTAAATGCCTACTTTGCGCTGGGAGTAAAATCTTATTGGTTGGTCCTACCAATGAACGAATCAATAACCGTTTATTCGTCACCAACCCAGTTCGAGCTTTTTGGTCCCAAGGAGAGCGAAGTCATTGATGAAGTGATAGACATTCGTTTGCCAATTAAGGAGATATTTGATTTGTATTTAGATTAAAAATAACCCTTGAATCGCGGATTTTACGGATGACACGGATGACGCGGATTTAAAGTCAAAAGATCAGACAGAGTGTTTTCTCGTTCCCACGCTCTGCGTGGGAATGCCTGCCTCGACGCTCCGCGTCGTTCACACACACCTATCCACCAAAATCACATGCAAGCGTCGAGGACCATGCGCCCCCAACTGAAGCGTTTGCTCAATATCAGCCGTGCGTGAAGGACCTGTAATAATATTAATACTACGAGGCATAGCATCCAAACGCGCCCAAACCTCCTCAATCTGTGCCACCAAATTATCTTTGCGTAAGATCACAATATGATTGTCCGGTAAAAAATTCAACGTAGTCGGACTACCTGGGCTGGACAACAAAACAACACTACCCGTTTCCGCAATACCTGCAAATGCACAGCACACACTGACCACATCATCTGCTTGAGCCGCACGGAAAGCCCGACGCAATTTATTCGGCCAAGGCAAAGATTTTAAACAAGCATCTACCACCATTTCTTGAGGCAAATTATGTCTTTGCAAAAAATCCTCAATGACAAAAGGAATTTCCTTATCATTGGGAATTAACTCCACTGTACCAGCAACGGACTCCAAATTATTGATAAATGAACAAATTAAGCTTTCCCCCAAATCATCAACAACAAAATCATCAACTAAACTCTTAACCACTTCATCATCACATCCCTGACGAATATTTTTTAAAATTGACTCACGCGCTTGATTCATCACTTCTCCTGCTGTTTTTTCCAAGCTGCCATAAACGTTTCACCCTGCGGCGCTGGCAAATCACGCGAGGCTGTCCATCCCCCTGCAAAAGGCAAATGGCGAAACGCTCCCCGACGACCAGCTAATTTACCTAACAAACCTATTTTCAGAGCCGCCAAACGATGATAAAGACGGGGACGTTTTGCAAAAAAAGCCCATAACTTCAAAACAGAAGGCACACGGGACACCTTAGTTTCATTAACGCGCAACTGGCGCAACAATTTCGGCAAAGGAATTTGCATCGGGCACACCTCTTTACAGCGACCACACAAAGTACAAGCATTAGGCAAATTCTTGGCCTCTTTTAAACCCAAGATCAACGGCGTTAGCACTGAACCCATTGGACCAGGATAAACCCAACCATAAGCATGTCCCCCCACAGCACCATAAACAGGGCAATGATTCAAACAGGCACCACAACGGATACAACGTAACATATCATGAAAATCATTACCAAGCATCTCCGAGCGCCCATTATCGACCAAAACCACATGAAAAGCCTCTGGACCATCTAAATCATCAGAACGGCGTGGTCCTGTAGAAAAAGTCGTATAAGCAGTCAAATCCTGCCCCGTCGCGCTCCGCGCCAGCAAACGCAATAAAATACTAGCATCCTTCAAACTAGGCACAACTTTTTCTATACTCGCCACCACAATATGCACACGCGGTAAAGTACTCGTTAAATCACCATTACCCTCATTAGTGACAATAACGGTTGAGCCCGTTTCAGCGATCAAAAAATTAGCACCGGTTATCCCCACATCAGCACTTAAAAACTTATCGCGCAATACCTGACGCGCTTTGTTGACCAAATCAGGAATATCGCTTAAACGTTCCCCATGATGTTGATAAAATAAATCAGCCACCTCTTCACGAGTTTTATGCACAGCAGGCGCAATAATATGACTAGGCGGCTCCTTAGCCAACTGAATAATATACTCCCCCAAATCAGTTTCAATCACCTCAAACCCCGCCTGCTCCAACGCACTATTCAGGGCAATTTCTTCACTGACCATAGATTTACCCTTAACCACACGATGCGCCCCTTGGCAAATCGACACAATCTGCTCACACGCCTCTTGTGCAGTCTCCGCCCAATGGACTTGACCACCGCTGGCTTGTACTTGTTTTTCAAATTGTTCCAAATAAAAATCTAAATGTGCTAGCGTATGTTCTTTAATATCAGTGGCACGTTGTCGCAAAGACTCAAATGCTGGCAAAGCATCGACAGCAATGCGACGATTATCAATAAAATGACTTTTGGTTCTTGCAAGCGCATTTTGTAAGCTGACATTTTTTAATGCCCGCTTGGCTTGTGATTTAAAAGCATGAGCGGTGGATTTCACTGTTTTTTTACTCAA
Source organism: Candidatus Thiomargarita nelsonii (assembly GCA_000785145.2). Taxonomy (GTDB): domain Bacteria; phylum Pseudomonadota; class Gammaproteobacteria; order Beggiatoales; family Beggiatoaceae; genus Thiomargarita; species Thiomargarita nelsonii_B. Next base: position 5,636 of record JSZA02000070.1, on the reverse strand, counting down.
ATCCTATTTTTTAAAAAAATAGGATTTTTTTGAAAGTTGAAAAAATTTTAAAGAGGTTTTTCGTTGTTTCGGGAAATCCGCTGCGCTCCATTCCCGAAACAGAGTCGTTGTTTCGGGAATTTCGCTGCGCGGATTTCCCGATACGAAGTCACTTTGAGTCGTTGTTTCGGGAATTTCGCTGCGCGGATTTCCCGATACGAAGTCACTTTGAGTCGTTGTTTCGGGAATTTCGCTGCGCGGATTTCCCGATACGAAGTCACTTTGAGTCGTTGTTTCGGGAATTTCGCTGCGCGGATTTCCCGAAACAACTTTTCTGGACAACTATAACATGAACAGCCTAAAAAAAATACGCATTCAAGGCTTTAAATCCATTGTTGACCAAGAATTTGAACCCGGGCAAATCATGATTTGGTGACCGATATGGTGCCACTTGAAACCGATTTTCCTATGAGTTTTTGTGGCAATCGACTGGCAGAAGCGATTGAAGAGGTTATAGATCTAAAAAACGAAACTTATGGACATTTAGATTTGGATGATGTGTTGGATATGCTTGACTGGACAGATAATATTACAACTGGAGTGGCTAGTGTAGAAATTTTATCTCCTTATGTGCCCAGATTGCAAAAAGTGATTCGATTTACAGATCGTTTTATGCCAGAAAATAATAATGTGCTGACGGCTTATGATGCCAGCGAAGGCAGTCTTTATGTATTATTTTTATTGACGATAGCTATGCATTCACAGGCGCCGCGTCTTTTTGCAGTCGAAAATTTTGACCAAGCTTTAAACCCGCGTTTAGCTCGCGCTACGGTGGACTTATTTTGTCAGGCGATTTTGGGTAATCCAAACCAACCCGTGGCCTTTTTGACCACTCATAATCCTTTAGTTTTAGATGGAATTGATATTCTTGATGAAAGAATTCGTTTATTTGCGATAGATCGTGATAACAGCGGTTATTCGACGATAAACCGTGTCACCGTTACAGAGGAATTAGTAGGTCAAGATGGTATGACTTTATCCGATTTATGGGTTATGGGGCTTTTAGGGGGAGTGCCAAGGTTATGAAGCCGTTGACTATTGGCATCGTGGCTGAAGGCCCCACTGACAGTATGTTATTAGCCGCATTAATTGATAAATTGATGCACTAGCACAAATGCTTATGAATTGGCTCGGCTCGCCGATCACGGATGATAAATTAGTGTTATGTTTGCCAGCCGATAATACGGAAGCGTGGGTACTTGCCGCCTATGACACTCAAACGCCTTACCATAATCCTCCACAACAACCGTTAGAGTGTGTGCAAAAACCAGATATGATTATCAGTAATCAAGGCTATAAAAAACCTCGTCGTTTGTTAAGACGGAAAGAAGGATCGCTAAAAAAACGGCGCGAGACTATCAACAATTTATACCCATTGTGTTAGAAAATTGGGAAGAAATTAAACGAATATGTCCACAAGCGGCAAAGTTTGAACAGGATTTGAAAGTTGCTTTTTCTCAGGCAAAATAATTGCAACTATACGCCACGATAAGCGTAGCTTATGACGCGGAAAGCAAACCTGCTCCGGCAAAAGTCCAAAGCTAAAGCTTTGGACTCCAACAACGAAGAAGTCACTTGGAGTCCAAAGCTTTAGCTTTGGACTAGCCCGACTCGTACAACCATCCCTAATTTACCTTTTGTTAATCCTTTCAGCCGTCGTTTTCACAAATTGAGCGAGTGAGTTGATTTCTGATTCGTTCAATAGTTTTAGCCCTGAGTAAATATCTAGCTTCTGATTCTGTGAGACAGGAGTAGTCGAATTTAACAATTTCTTTGAATTCTTTTTCAAATTTTCCATGTTTTTCTCTTAAGTTTTCAAGTGTTTTACTTCTCAGATAGAGTTGAGATGATTCAGGTTTGCCTGTTAATACCTCAAAACCTGCAATTTTGGCGCCTGCGTTTTCAATAAAGCTCTTGATATTGGCAAGAGTGCTACCCATTCCAATAAAATCATCTAATATTAGATACTCAGCATCTATAATAACATCCCCCATAAATAGGGCGGGCGTAGTTATCCTGTGCCAACCATTGGCTCCAGTATGTCCAGCTTTATTTATTTGATATATATTTTCAGATACTTTCCAACCTGTATATCTATTTATAACATCAGCCATTCCCATTGGAATAGCATTTTTCCCCTGTTTTTCTTCTGCCATAATTGGCAAAATAATAGGGTTTTTATAGTTGTTATCTATTTTTTGAATAATATTATCATTGATAAAAGATTGTGCTAATAAAACCGCGTGTTCATAATGACCCGATTTTGCTAACTGATAATCAGGATGATTTTTTACTTCATCAATAAAAGCATAAATTAAAGCATCATGTTGAGTTGTAGTCCACCCGGTACGCTGTATTGATAAAGCTTTACCAAGGCTTAAATTGATTTTATTCAACATTAATTTTTTCCTCATTTTTTTTCTCGGTGCTATGATTGATTAATGCTATTAGCATGTAGGGTGGATACGCACAGCGATCTCCACCCTACATATACTGATTAGTTTATAGCATTGAATAAATCCGTTTATTCCGTAAATCCGTTGTACTATATTTTACCGACTGACGCTCAAAAGCCCCAAGATCAATAGCCCCGCCAACAAGACGAGGTTTACTGTCAAGATCAATTTCGTGTTCAGCGTTATAAATGGCGAGGCGCCAATCATTCAGGTATTAAGTTAAAACATCCAGACCCTTTTGCTCGACCATATCCAATAACTTTAGAGATGCCCCGTTAGGTTTCTTTCGGCCAGACTCCCACTTTTGCACAGTGGATGGGCTGGTATTTAAATACGCGGCAAACACAGACTGACTCACTTCGTTTTTTAAACGTATCAACTTGATTTGGTTCGCGCTGTATTTGTTGACTGGCGGTATGCACAAGGATTCAATTTCTCGCAGCGTTTTCTGCTTCATAGCACCTGCTTCATGCAATCCAAGCGCGGTTTCATGCACTACTTCAAGGATTGATTTATTCATCGTTGTTTACCTCTATTAACTTTTTTTGCTCAACCAATTTTTTCAATGTGGCACTATCATATCCATCAGCGGCTAATATTTGCAAGGCTTCCAGTTCTGTCGCACTAAGATTAGCTTGCTGATTTTTAGCGAAGCCGTAAATAAAAAACGCTTTTTCTTCGATAAGCAATAATACTACGCGCACCACCACGTTTTCCTCTACCCGGTAAAGGAATCCGTTTCTTTACAACATGACCACCAAGATCGGCATCTATCAAGCCATCCTCCATTTCTGCAACCGCTGCTCTCAACGTGCTATCCGCAAGTTTTTCTTTTTTAGCCCATTTGTTAAACCAACGATTTTTGAATATTTGCATGTTATGTCTCAATGTCATTTTTATTCTGAGCCGATCTGTTGTTCAGCCGCATTACGACTTCGGCAAGCTGCATAAATCGTTGCGCTTCTTGACGTAATTCTTCTTCAGTTGGTTGTGTCATAGAGAACTTTACCTTCTTTTAGAGCATAATAGAGCGCAGAACTTGGGATGTGTCCTCGCTTGTTGATTTCCATTTGCGAGTAAACCAGAACATCCACGCCAATTCCGATATGACCAATTGCATTTCTTAATCGCACCATTTCCATGCCTTTGTTGGTCAATTTCGGTTTGATCGCTGTTATTTATGGGATCTTTCTTTATGGCAGGTTTTCTAAGTCATTTAAGTCTTTGTGTCTACCGCTCGCTTTTTTGTTAGCTTTCAAATGAGACATGCTAATAAAATTAATTTTAACCCCATCAATAACATCAATCGTTCTGTCAGCGTAGCATTCTTCAAAACTTACGCCAGATATGGTATTTAAAATTTCAAGTCTCATCGGTGGTACGCCCATTCGGGTAATTTTTCCCTTTTCTAAAAAAAATATCTCCAGTTGCTCGTGGATAACCATAATAGCCAACGGCATATCCACCAATGAGCAAATATTCAACTTGATGGGAATTAAGCAGTTGTAAGAATTCTTTGAAGTCGGGTGGTAACTGGATCATAGCCATAATTAATTTGCCGCATGAGTTCCATTGCTTGTAAACGTTCCAAAGGTTTTTTGGAAAGCCAGTATTCTTTTTCGTCAGATGCGTCAAAAAGTGACGCGACTGAAAAATGGGTTTTGTCCATTTTTTGCATGGTATTGATTGGGTTTGTCAATATAAGTTCCTCAGTTATAAACGGCACATACATAAATTTATGTAGCTAGTACTCTGTCAAGGTTGTTTTGTAGGGTGCGTCCTACGCACCTTTACCGATTATTTGTGCGGAGTACGCACCCTACATTACCCAAAAAAATAAAATTGACAGAGCACTAGACTAATTGTATGAATCAGAATTTTCATAATTAAAATCCTGTCAATCCTGATTCAGAGAATATTTCTACTGACGCTCAAAAGCCCCAAGATCAATAGCCCCACCAACAATCCGCGGATTACCATCAAGATCAACTTCAACTTCAACCACACTATCATCACCGACATCAATAGCCGGAGAATCTGAGCGTAAATGGAAATCACCATTTTCAGCATCTACGAAGCGTGGCTCGCCCATGATGAAGTGAGTACCTAAATCAACTGCGCCTGAGATGTTATTGACAAGGGTGTAGTCCACATGCAAGTCACCGTATGGGGTAATGTCATTGGCTTCTTCGCCTATTTTATTTTGTGCGAAGATGGTGTTTAGAATAGTGCCTGCGCCATAAAATCCGCCGCCATTGTTATTGACAATGGTGCTATTGACAATGCTACTCTTATCACGATATTCACCAGAAATAGCCCCACCATTTTGAGCACTGTTTTTGGTGAAAGTGCTGTTGGTTATAGTGGAAGAATCATACAAATAAACCGCCCCGCCATTCTCATCTGCATTGTTGTTGGTGAAGGTGCTGTTGACAATGGAGCCTGAAAAATAAGCTGCCCCCCCATTATCAGAAGCACTATTATTGGTAAAAGTGCTATTGATAATATTGCCTGCCCCATTAACAGCACCACCATTATTAGAAGAACTATTATTGGTAAAAGTGCTGTTGGTAATATTGCCTGCCCCATAAACAGCACCACCATAACCAATAATACTATTATTGGTAAAAGTGCTGTAGCTAATATTGCCTGAGTCATAAACAGCACCACCAAGACCAAAAGCACTATTATTGGTAAAAGTGCTGTTAATAATATTACCTACCCAAGAAACCGCCCCGCCACTATTGTTAGTAAATACACAATTCACAATACCTACTTTTTCATTGCCAGAAATTGCTCCACCCTGAGATGAATATCCATTTTGAAAGAACAGCCCTTCTATTGCCACAGAACCATCAGCAGACACAGATAAAATTCCGTTGCTTGGTGGCTCTTCTTGGAAACATAGCTGTTTCCACACACCGCCAGCCTCTTCACACTGTTCCCAGTTTTCAACCCCATCTATCATTTTCGCACCACCATCCAAAACCGTCACCGCCGCATCATCACTCTGACTCACAAACCCACTATCCCAACCACCAGAAACCTTAATCCCATGTTCAAATTTCTTACTGCTAGGAATTTCCAGCCCATTACACTCATAAGTCCCTTTCTCAATGCGAATCTCATCCAAATCCTGAG
>JSZA02000065.1 GCA_000785145.2 Candidatus Thiomargarita nelsonii | reverse complement strand
ATCAACTAACGCAAAATTTGCCCCTTTGTCTTATGTAAACGTAGAGCCTTGATGAGATCATAATAGGTATCATCAAAGCCAGCAATTTTTCACGAGTTGCCGCAATCGCATCATAAGTTGTTAAAACTTCTTTTGCGGGAATAAATTGTGCGCGATCCTATTAAAATGAATAGGGGACAGACCACATTTTCTATTGACAGAATAAAACCTGGTATGTTCCCCTAAGTAAGTAAGTAAATGTCGATGATTATTTGGAAACACACTAATCTTTATTGTGAAAAAGGAAGATCAGGCAGTCTCATACCTTTTAATCCGGCTTTAACTATATCTGCCAGAAAGTCAGTAAATGGGGCGATATTCTGACTGACGCTGGCTTCTTCCAGTGCAGCCATATAAATATGTCGCTCATCCAATGGGATAATGATCCAAGGATAGCCACCACTTGCCAGCATAACATTCATCAAAAACCGTCCCATACGTCCATTGCCATCCATATAGGGATGGATGTACACGAAAATAAATTGTCCTAGCACGACTCGAACAGAGGCTTCTTGTTCCTCACGCAACAAGTCAAAAAATGCCGGCATTGCATCGCGTACTGCTTCTTGGCTTGGTGGGGCGTGCATGGAATTTCGGATGTAAATGGGTCCATTACGGTAACCGGCAAGATCGGCAGGGTTCAGAATGCCTGCCGTTACCACTGGTGCAAACATTTCCCGATACCAAGTGCGATGATCATCATCAACAACCGTACCGGGAATATCACCATGCAAAACTTTTCCGATACTTTTTCGCACCGATTGATAGGCTTGCCAGTATCCGCGTGCAGCCAAAGCATTGTGGTTTTCTCGGTCATTCGTATCAGGTTTCCAGTTGCCACTACGCACCCGCTCGATCAATGCAGGGCTCACACGATAGCCTTCAATTGACAGAGAATGATAGGCATCTGTGATATAAACATCTTCAACATGTTTCCGATATGCTTCAATATTTTTCGGCAATCCGGGGGCTTCTGGAAAACGCTCGATAATCAGCTCCCGCATTTCATGCCACATCAAGCGAATGCGATTAACGTAAGGGGATTGTTCTCGTGCGGAGAAAAGTATTGGAGCTTGCGTATCAAAAGGGTCATTTTCACGGACATTATATCCAGCAGCACGCATGGTATTTAAAATATCGTCAGCAATACGATTACGGCCAATATTGCGAAAAGCACCCGCTAATCGTCCGGCGATAGTGCTATGTGTACCTTCTAATAATTGTTCTAGAACTTCGGATGCATCACTTATTTTTGAGAGTGCAGCACGTATATCATTAGGATTTTGCTTGAAATATCTCGATGAACAAGTAATTAAGGCGGCTGGTAGTGAGAACAGGCGCAGCCCGCTTTTATCTATAAGTTTCTTGTCTTTTGGTATCAAAGCGCGGATATCGAATAATGATGTGCCGTGTGGTAATTTAGTGATATTATTGCGAGCCTTAGTGGCTCGGACTAATAGCTGCTTTGGTACGGTCCAGTTTTCCGCATGGAGTGATAAAGATTGCTCTGGTGATAGACACCAGTCATTGCCTTTTAGATGCTGGAGGTAGGCAGCACAAAACGGCCAAAAAGAGGTATACCATGCGGTGCTTTCTCCGCTGGCTTCATCTGGACGAGAGGGGATATACCAACCTTTGATCACTTCCCGTAGAAAGCCGTTTTGATATAAACGTTCCCTATCAGTTCGTGTTAGATCACCAGAGCGTATGGCTACTATGCCACGCTCCTGAAGGTTATGAAGAACGTTGAGGGATTCCGCTAGTTTTTCAGATGGCTTTGCCATGACTTATGATCCCCGCTTTTTAGGCTGTGCGATAATTCGCTTATTGTGTTGTATTAAAATTCGCTTATTGTGTTGTACTAAAATTCGCTTATTGTGTAGCGAGTATGAGCCCATAATCATGTTGGGCGATATATTTTTCAAGTGCTTCTAAATCGGTATTCTGGTTTTTCCACTGCCATTGACTCCAGCCAAGACAATGGTATCTAATGTATGACCGTTTTCGTCGGTAAAATCCAGTTCTAGGTTGTCAAAGAGTTTGTAATTTTTGATGTGGAGTTTTCTGATTTTCATTGTTTTATCTATTTATTATTTTCAGTGCAGAAAAATGTTTTTACTCTCCCAATTGGGAAACGGCTCTAAAGCTTGACGGTGAATTTGGTGAATAATGGGGTGGAAAGGTGGGCAACAAAAACACGTATCCCACCCGACTTGGCTTGGATTATTTGTTTTGTGGACGAGAGGAAGCACCAATCTTAAACCTTTCAGCTATATAACCAACCCTATCGACAATATCAGACACATTGCTGATGTAATAATTCTTTTCGTCAACATACAAGATAGCATTTTCCAGCAAAAAAAATGAACGTCGCAAGCGCAGGATCTTCGTTTCCCAAACCTCACCATCTGTTATGATTCCATATACCTTGTTCTGCTTAAACTTTTTTGAAGTCGCATACATTTCAGCTAAACACTGACCTAAACCCTCAGATAAATTACTTTTCTTAACTTCAACAACTGAGATAATAGGTGAAATAAAATCAACATCATCAAGAGTTAAAGCACAATCATATTTACCGTTTAACTGATACGGCAGATCGGGTGTTTCTTCTAGGCTAATATCTACTTGCGGTTCAAAGAATATACCTAAATCGTAAACGTCACTTGCTTTCCACAAAATATGCGACACTAACAGACTTCCCCTTGTTGCTTCGTTATCTGATTTTGACAAGTTAATACGGGAATTCATCTTTCCGACAGTCGTTTGCAAAGCCTGATAATCCCTACCGCTCGGTTGAAAACCGTCAAATAAGTTCCAGTTTTTCAGTACTTTGACATTAAAAATCACTTTCAAATCAGCCATTGAGGATTTTCTATATTCACTAAATGCCATTTGTATTGCTCCAGAGTAAAAAGTTAATAATTATTGCCACGCTAATAACATTAACGCTTTGAGTCCCCAGCATATCATATCTCCGCACGATGCTATTAACTTTTTTAAAAAAATTTGCTATTAAATCATCTGTAGCGAGCATAGCCTCAATGCCATTAAGTTAAGCTAAATCTATATAGGTAGGGTGGATATCGCTGTGCGTATCCACCTGATTTATATAAATTGGTGGATACGCTATCGCTTAAGGACAATGCCATTAAGTTAAGCCTCAAAATCAGACATGCGAGGAGACCAATACCTCGCAGTTCGTTGTAAACTTTAATAAAAATTAACCTACGCCATTTTGGCAACCTGCTCCGGTTTGTCTTAACTTAATGGCATTGGTGCGTAGGACGCACCCTACACTAGTACTCTGTCAATTTGTTTTTTTTGGAGTACAAAGCGGCAGCGTAGTACTGTCTGACAAAGCTAAAGCTTTGTACTCCAACCCCAAAAAAACAAATTGACAGAGTACTAGCTACTGACAAACAATCAATTTCCCTTTGCAAACAACCTGACGAAAATATTTTTTTAATATCGGCACATAATCAGCCATCTTCCAATTGCGCTGCCAGCAACCCTTTTTTGAAATACCACTGATACCCGATTTATCTCCCTCATGTACCATAAAATAAGAAGGCACTTGGTAGGATACACATAAAGCAATCAAATTTCGCATCGCTTGTCCATCATCAATCACATTCAATACATTATTGCAAACAATCGCATTTGGATGACAAGCCAATGCTTCTGCGTTTTCTGCTTCACTTCGGTTAAATTTGTCATATATATATAATTTAACGCCGAGCCCTGTCGCATAGATTTTATTCGCATCATATTTTCCTCCTCCGATGTCGAGAACGGTTAATCCGACAAGTTGAGGTAAAACCGTTTTTATCGCTGGATTAACTTGATTAAGGCTCGTTGCGGCACTGCTCAATTGTTGCATTTTATCCTCGCTCCGCCATCAGTGCATAATCAGACGGCTCTAAAATAGGCACTCGTTCTAAAACAATATCCGCCAACAGTCGCGCCGAGGCTAAGCCCAGTACTATACCATTACGAAAATGTCCAGTATTGATATATAAGCCTTCAATGTTGGGATGTTTGCCTATATAGGGTACGCCATTGGGAGAACTAGGGCGCAAACCTGCCCAATGTTTTTGCACCGTATAATCGGCTAATCGCGGTATCAACTTAAAAGCGGCTGATTTTAAATCTTCTCGGGCGGTGTCGGTAGTGCTTTTATCAAAACCGGTTTGTTCTAGTGTGCTGCCAACCAGTACGCTGCCATCACGACGGGGAATGACATAGCGATCCTTCGCCAATACAATGCGTGAGACTAAATTCGGTGGCGTAACAAACAAGATCATTTGTCCACGCACCGGATTTACCGCTAAAGGGGTGCCAACGCTATTCAGTAAATGGGCACTCCATGCGCCTGCCGTCACGATAACCCGTTTAGCAGCTATCAAACCTTGTTCCGTTTCAACCCCAATGATTTTGTCAGCTTCAACCCGTAAAACTTGCACCGTCTGTTGTTCCAACAGTTTTATTCCTTTTGCTAATGCCAAGGCTCGCTTTAAGGCTTTGAGTAAGCGAGGATTGCGTATCTGAGCCACTTCAGGCAACCATAAAGCTTTTTGATAATCTCCCAGTTGAGGTTCACAATCACGCAATTTATCATTTTCTAGTAATTCTAAACTTTCATGATCAGCCCAAGCGCGGGCTTGTGGATATTCATCGGTATCAAGTATCAATAAACCATTGCGGGTATATTCTGAATCTATTTCTGTCTTTTTTAAAAGTTCATTCGCAAATGCGGGATAATGTGCTTGGCTCCAACGTGCTAAAGCTGTCACGGGCGCAGAAAAACGCCATGGGTAGAGTGGAGAAATAATACCGCCCCCTGCCCAAGAAGATTCTTGCCCAATCTTGCCACGTTCAATCAGAGTGACTTTTAAGCCAGCCTCATGCAATTGTAAGGCAGTCAATAATCCGCTGACGCCGCCGCCGATAATTAGACAATCAGACATTTGTGTTTCTCCAAAAGGAATTGTGCTTACCAAAAAATATTCTCTTTAAGAAAAGTTTGCCAAGCTTCTCCCAAACGCCCTAAATGTGTCATCTGTTGATGGGCATACCATCCATTTAAAAAATGTCGAGCCGGTGCATTTTTATCTAAGCCCGCTTTATTGAGCAAGTCGTTGGCTACATTGCCATCATTGAGAATCCCCAGTTCATCTTGTAAATATGAAAGCTTTTTGCTATAAGCGCGTGGTGAATAAAGTTCTGCAAAAAAACGGGTGCCGTATGCCATTTTTTTGATGGAAATACGCAGATCATGAAGTTGTTTAGCATTCAATTGGGTAAAATTTTCACCCTCTTGACACACTCGTTGATAATGTGATTCAAGAATCTGGCTGGCAAAATCACGGGCGGGATTGTCCAATGCCACCTCTAATTTTTTCCGCCAATGGCGTTGAGTCAAGTATTTGCCCAACATGAGCAACAGGCGACTATAACGCGGAGAGCGCAGGGCTTGGCGCACGGCAACATAAGCTTGCCTTTGAAGTTTTGTCACCGTCTTATGTAAATCCTTCAACGGAAATTTATTGTCTTGTGCTTGCATTTGTGTCAAACTCAGCGCAAAGACATCCCAGTCGCGTGCAACCCCTAAAATGCTGGTAATCCATTTCAGTTCTTGCCGTAATGTTTTATGTGTTTCATTAGGAATCAATGGCTTATAAAGACTCAGACAAGAACGCAAGCGGCGCAATGCGACGCGCATTTGATGAACGCCTTCAATATCTTGACCATACAAAACCATATCTTCATTGGCTTGTAGATGTCCAATACAATGCCAGATGATGTGAATAAAGGCTTGTTCTGCGGACATTTCTGGTTTGAGGATTACCGCGCCCGCTTTGCGGTATGTCAGGGATTGAGGCTTATCCAGTCCATAACCCCGTTCCGCTTTACTTTTATTTTCAATGATCAGCGGATGGGCATCCAGCAAGGTGAGTGCCAATTGATACAATTGAACCGGTGAACCCGATTTGAGTTCTAATTCAACTTCACTCAGTGGAAGGCTGGCAGATTGGCTTTTTATCTCGCCTTGATCAAGTGCCACTTCAATTTCGCTATCGTCGAGTACCAAATCCCAAGTGGTACGCATAAAATCAGTGGTAAATAGAGGGCCTAATTTTTCAAGATTTTGGGCTTTGGCACACCAGTCTGGTAAGGCACCTTTTGGAAATTGCGAATAATCTGGCGTATTGGCAGATATCTCGTATTCCCATTCTTGACGTTGATGTAAGCCGCCTAAAGCCTTGCCGGCGGTTTTTAGGGTTTGCAAGCGTTTTTCACCGATGCGTCGTACCCGTAAACCAACACCTTGTTGCAATAAATCATGCGCTAGACTATCAAAATAGGTATTGGAGTACAAAGCTTTAGCTTTGTGCTTTGCCGATTGTAACAGCGGGTGCAGGGTGAATTTGTCGACTTCTTTGGGCTCAATATATAGTTTGAGTTCTGTTTCTGTAGACATGAGCAAAATATTGTCATTGCGGGAGAAATCTTGAGAATTTAAGTCATTAGTTAGAGTCCGAACCTGTAGTTCAGAAAAACCGAGAACATATCTGACTCATGAGAGCTTCTCTCTGGTATCTCACCAGTTTCATCATTACGAACTGTAAAGCCTGTTGTTTCATCGTATTTTTGGTAGTGATACATCGCTCCCAAAGAGAAATTTCCTGCCATCTGATAGTGTGCACTTAAATCAAGACCGATCATACTGGTATGATCAAAATTTCCTGTATCGACAAAAGGTGGATTTCGCTGGTGATGAGTATCACTTGTCTCAAGATCAACCCAAGGCGAGCCAATAATACGAGCGTTTAGTTGAAGCTGGTTGAAATTAAGCTGAGCGGCAACGCCGAAATAGGGTGTGTTGAACTCTTGCTCGTAAGTAATGCCCAGCCCCGTGAAGTTGCCCCTGTAACCACGATAATCATAATTTAAGGGACTGCATGTCTCATCTCCACAGGAATAAACGAAGGAACCGTCAGACGCACTCCATTTCCAGTAATCGCGTTTAAATCCAACGATGCCTTTCAGGGAGATTGAATAAGAGGTATAGGCGGATATTTCTGCATTGATATCTAGCATGTATCCTTTATCTAGCTGAGTGTTCGGATGATGGGACCAGTGGTCCCACTCGCTCGTTCCGAGGTAAGGCGAGACAATCCAATCATAATCATCCATGGTGGCACTGTCTTTATTGATTCGATTCCAGCCGTCAAAATTAAGCGTGAGCCAAGAGATTGGACGAACAGAAAGCCCTGCACCAATCATATAAACATTGTCCAATGTCCAGATCAGTTCACTTATTTTTGTGCCCGCGAAATCGTAACCTTTTGGGCGATCAACAATCTCGTGTGATTCACCATTCAATATCCCTAGCGAGGTATGAACATTCACTTCATTGCTGCCAATATTGTAGTCTGCCTGACGTGCTACGTGCTGGGCTGTGGCTCCGTTTGAAAACAGCAGAAACGCTGCCACCAATCCTCTCTGACCATTCTGGAATATCTTTCTCTCTTTACTAGATTTCAACGATTATGCTCCCTTTATTAAAATTAAAAATTTAGGCTTTTTGTTCCGCCATCTAGATGCCCCTGCGCGTACACACAGGGATTTGTTGTCCATCCGTCAAATTATGCAAAGTCTACCATCAATTTTTTTCCCATCATACGTGCTATTTTTTCTAAGCGTATCAGTGTCATATCATGCTTGGGACTTTCAATTTCTTGTGCTGGGACTTCTAAAATATTTGCCAGTTCTATTAAGGATTGCTTACCACGATTAAAATGGATTAATAAGGCGGATTGAATACTCGCTGCTGGAGTAATAAAATATTCATTTTCTACCGATTTCGCTTGATCAGGTGCTGGAATTTCCAACCCATCTTCTAATCGACCTTCAAGTGATAAATCTAAGACTTCTTGTGCATTAAATAAGGCTTCTTTAAAGCTTTGCCCTTCTGTGAAGGCTTCGTTAATCGTTGGAAATTGCACAAAAAATCTACCATCCTCTTCAAGAGTAATGAGTGCCTTGTATTGTATGCTCATTGCAATTTCACTCCAGTATCTTTTTCAATTTTTTTAATCAAGCCGGTACCCAAGTCGCGTTTACCATGAACAGGTACTGTGGTGCGTAACTCGTCTTTACCTAATTGATAATGACTGCTACGTATTCGTAATACTTGCCAACCGTGTTGATTAAGTTTTTTAATAACCTGTGTGCCATTCATAATCTTTATTGAACCTTATCCACAATATCAAGTGACATTCAAGCGTGGAGTCCAAAATAAATTTTGGACTCCTAACGGAACGTCGAAATTATTTCTTTTTCCCCTTAATCAAAGTACCTACCCCTTCATCGGTAAAAATTTCCAACAGTACAGCATGTTCAACGCGCCCATCAATAATATGGGCAGAAGGCACACCACTTTGTACCGCCTCTAAAGCACAATGCACTTTGGGCAACATTCCGCCTTCAATCGTACCATCCTCAATCAAAGCTTGTACCCGCGCGGCATCTAAACCGGTTAACAATTCTCCTTGTTTGCTCAGAACGCCGGCGGTATTAGTCAATAACATTAATTTTTCAGCTTGAAGGACTTCTGCTAATTTGCCTGCCACTAAGTCTGCATTAATATTATAAGATTGTCCATCATCGCCAACACCAATCGGCGCAATCACTGGAATAAAATCGCCATGAATCAGCAAATCAATTATAGCCGTATCAAAACTGGCCACTTCGCCAACATGCCCTATGTCAATGATTTCTGGTGCATTCATTTCAGGATTATCGTGGGTAAAGGTCAACTGGCGAGCATGAATCAATTCTGCATCTTTTCCCGTCAATCCCACCGCTGCGCCGCCCTGATGATTAATTAAGGTGACAATATCTTTATTAACTAAGCCGCCGAGTACCATTTGCACTACGTCCATGGTTTCGCTATCAGTGACGCGCATTCCTCGGAAAAATTCACTCTCCTTTCCTAAGCGTTTTAATAAATGGCCAATTTGTGGTCCACCGCCATGCACTACGATGGGATTCATGCCAACTCGTTTCATCAAAACGATGTCGCGGGCAAAGCTATTTTTTAGCTTTTCATCTACCATGGCATTGCCACCGTATTTGATAACAAAGGTTTTGTCGGTGAAACGATTGATATAGGGTAAGGCTTCAATTAAGACATGAGCGATATTTTTTGCGGAATTTGTGGTTAATGACATAATTTTTATTTATCAGTCTTCAAGCGAGCGGCGCGGCGTTTTCGTAAGTGTACAAGGCTTAATACGGGTCCAGAAAGGCTGTACACTAAAAAAACTAAAAATAAAACTTGCGGCGGATCAATCGACACAAGTACAAATACCATGACAACGATCAGCGCCGTCACAAACGGAATTCGTTTGAGATCGAAGTCCTTGAAACTACGATAACGGAATTGACTGACCATCAGTAAACCGGTGGTGACCGTAATCAGCCATGCTGGAAGGACTAATGTCGAGCCTTCCAATTGGTAATCAGTACATAACCAGACAAATCCGGCCATGACGGCGGCAGCAGAGGGGCTGGCTAATCCTCGAAAATAAGCTTTATCAGTTGTGCCAATTTGAGTGTTAAAACGCGCCAAACGTAGTGCGGTTGTCGCGGTATAAATAAAGGCGGCTAACCATCCCAGTTTGCCTAAAAAATTGGAGTATTCGGTTAAAGAAAATAAGGACCATTTATACATGAGCAAAGCGGGTGCCAGTCCAAAACAGATGAGATCAGAAAGACTGTCATATTCGGCACCAAATGCAGTTTGGGTACTGGTCAAGCGAGCCACGCGCCCATCTATGCCGTCAAGTATCATGGATATAAAAATAGCGATAGCTGCGGCTTCAAAATGATTGTTGATTGCGGCGACTATCGCATAAAAACCAGAAAATAAGGCGGCTGTCGTAAATAAGTTGGGCAATAGATAAATAGCTCGTGGTCTTTGTTTTTCGGCTGGTATTTCTTCATTGGTCATAGTCATTTCTCGGTGCAAGGTACGCCTTGCGTCAATGCCATTAAGTTAAGCAGCTTTATACCATAAGGGTTTCAGTTGTTTCGGGAAATCCGCTCCGCTCCATTCCCGAAACAAAACGTCAAAATCAATAATTTAGTCTTAACTTAATGGCATTGATGCCTTGCGTACCTTGCATATCTTTAGTTTTTAGTCTTATCAACCAACTGATTAGCCTTAATCCAAGGCATCATGCCACGCAATTTTCCACCCACTTCTTCCAATTGATGTGTACGCGCTAAACGGCGTTTTGCCTTGAAGCTGGCATTACCCGTTTGATTTTCCATGATAAATTCTCGCGCAAATTCTCCTGTTTGAATTTCCTTGAGAATTTTACGCATTTCTGCCTTAGTTTGGTCAGTAATAATGCGTGGTCCACGAGTAAAGTCGCCATATTCTGCGGTATTGGAAATGGAATAACGCATATTGGCAATGCCACCTTCATACATCAAGTCGACTATCAATTTGAGTTCATGCAAACACTCAAAATAAGCCATTTCTGGGGCATAACCGGCATCGACCAAGGTTTCAAATCCTGCCTGAGCTAAAGCGGTTACTCCACCACATAGTACGGCTTGTTCACCAAACAAGTCGGTTTCAGTTTCTTCACGGAAAGAGGTTTCAATAACGCCTGCCCGTGCTCCACCATTGGCACTGGCATAAGAAAGTGCAATGTCTCTGGCTTGCCCTGATGCGTCTTGATAAACGGCAATCAGGGAGGGTACGCCGGCCCCTTGGGTATATGTAGAACGTACTAAATGACCGGGTCCTTTGGGAGCAATCATAATCACGTCAACATTTTCAGGGGGGTCGATTTGCTCGAAATGAATGTTAAAACCATGCGCGAAGGCGAGTGCGGCACCACTTTTGAGGTTGGGTTTAATGCTGTCACGATAGACTTTAGCTTGATGTTCATCAGGCACGAGTACCATCACGAGATCGGCCCACTGTACTGCTTTATCAATGGGCATGGTATGTAAACCGGCCTTTTCAACTTTATGGGCGGATTCTGAGCCAGTACGCAACCCGACGACGACTTCAACGCCGGAATCTTTGAGGTTATTGGCATGGGCATGGCCTTGCGATCCATAGCCGAGAATGGTGACCTTTTTGCCTTGAATGAGGGAGAGGTCTGCATCTTTGTCGTAATATACGTTCATTTCATTTCCTGTTTTTAATTAATATTTAAGTCGTTTCCACTTTTGGAGTCCAAAATTTATTTTGGACGAGTCTGTCCAAGATAAATCTTGGACTCCTACCACGCGACGCAGCAGGCATTCCTTTAAGTTCCCTACGGGACGCTCATCGTTAAATGGTTTAGCGCAGCGATCTTCGTTGCGGGAAATCCGCGGAGCGAAATTCCCGAAACAACAAAAAATCAGGTTTTTGGATAGCTCAACTGTGCCTTCTTTTATTGTGCCTAAGTTTTTTACTTGAATTTTCATTGAAAATCTCTAAATGCGGAGCGTCGCAGCCTGCATGGTCGGAACGAAGCTCCGTTACTGCTAAAAAAATACGCGCTGATTTTATTTATCCAAGTTTTTTACCATTACTTGACTTTATATAAATCTATGAACATAACTGGATGTTCGCTATTAATATTGACTGGTGTTTCTAACATGTTAAAGCCCATTTTTTCATAAAAGGGTACTGACACACGTTTGGCATCTACAGTCAAAAATCTACATCCAATGACTGGCATGATGTCATTTTTTACCATAGATACACACCAATCTATCATAAGTGTACCATAACCTTGACCTTGTAAACGTTTGTCAACAGCAAGACGTGCCACTTTAACAGCCGGAAATATTTTATAATCATTGGCTCGTGGACATTCTTCAAAGTTATAGCCACTTCCTAGTGTCACTTCACTGCACATCAGAGTAATATAACCCAAAATCCGTGCTACCTCGTCAACTAACACGTAAGAGCTTGCGATGTGATTTTGGTGAAAATCCAATGCACAGTTACGCAAGAAGGATTTCAAAGGTTGATATTCCTTTTTGCCCAGCGAAAGTTTGGCAGTATCATCATTGGACTGAATTTGACGAAATTGTAGATTCAACACTTAAATTCCTCTCGTATGATGAATATTTTTAGGGGAAAAAGTGACATAGCCTTTTTCATGGTACTCTTTTAGTAATTTCTGACCACGATGAAAGGAATCAATTGCGGCTTGCTTGGGTTTTTCATCACGCAGTTGTTTTAGAAATTGTTCGGCTTCTTCCCCTGAAAGATGTACACCACCGAATGTTGACGATTTAATACTCATTATTAACCTCTCTTGCTGACCATTGCGATTGCTCGTTTAGCTGTAAATTAATTTTTACTTTTGGAGTCCAAAATTTATTTTGGACTTGCGGATTTTATCACATCAACACTCAAATCGGTCAGGCTGGCTATTGTCTCTATATCCATACCTTGATCAAGCATTTTTTGGGCGATTTCCAATTTCACCTCAGAGCGCCCCTGAACTTGCGCCGTTTCGATCACATCGTTTTCAACCACGATATCCTCAATGTAATTTTCATAGCGTTTGCGTTCTTCTCGACTCATTTTCAACAGCATTAATTTGTCACGCGCCCTGTCGATATTTTTGGACTTAAAGTCGGAACGCAGAGCCGAGTGTTTGAGCATATAAATCCATTCATCTAAGTCACTTTCAATGACATCTTGAAATCGTTCAACGGTAATGAAATAGAAATCAGGAAAAATGTCTTTGCTGTATCGTTTTTCAAACTTTTTAGTTTCGCGATTCAATCGACGGGAAACCAACTCTTTTTTAGTATGTAATCCGCGAATTTCGTTCACATTGCGGTACACGTAATCCTTGCCAATACCCAAATTAAAGTAAAGAATGCTAATCGAAATCACTTTGCTAACGTGACGATAATCCTGCCCCAGTTCCAGATTGTCAACAATGAGTTTGGAGACTCCCCAGAGTATGCGTTCAAGGTAGCCGGTTTCTTGATGATTTTGGATTTCGATGATGATCTGTTGTTGCTTTTGATCTTTGACAAGTATATCCACACGATTGAATTTTTTGTCAATATCGGGTTGATTGGATTCACTGTCTAATATCTCAATCACTTGAATATCTTCACGGAGCAGAGCCGTTAAAAAGCCTTCTAGTACATCAAAGTTTGCTTTGTCACGTAATAGGCTTTTGATAGCCCAGTCAAAACGGACTAGTTGGGTTTCAGTTGTCATTTTTATACCTCATATTATTTTTGTTGATTGGGTGCTCCATTGCTAAACGCGACGCAGAGCGTCGCAGCATGCATTCCCACGCAGAGCGTGGGAACGAGAACCTCACGAGGGTTTTCTCGTTTTCTCGTTCCCACGCGGCGCAAAAATGCCACCTTCGTTAAGGGCAACCATAAAGGATTGCCCCTACGAAAAATAACGGTTTGTATGGGCAATCCCTTGTGGTTGCCCTCTTAACTTAATGGCATTGACGCGAGGCAAAGGAATGCATGCATCGACGCTCTGCGTCGAATTACACACGCAAGCTCTTACTACCTCGCGCAATACCCAAAACACCCGATCGTACTACTTCAACTATCTGTGCTGGCTCAATGCCTTTGATAAAAGCATCCAATTTATCAGCAGTTCCCGTCATTTCAATCGTATAATTGGCATCGCCAACATCAACAATTCTACCTCGGAAAATATCAACGATACGCTTGATTTCGTCACGTTGATCAGCCGTTGATACATTGACTTTCATCAACAAAAATTCCCTCTCAATATGCTTTCCTTCCGTTAAATCAATGAGTTGGATAACATCAATCAGCTTATTTAACTGCTTAGTGATCTGCTCAATGACATCGTCTGAGCCTCTGGTGACTAAGGTCATTCGTGAGATTGAGGGATCTTCGGTAGGCGCAACGGTCAAAGATTCAATATTATAACCGCGTGCCGAAAATAATCCGGCGACTCGTGATAATGCACCGGATTCGTTTTCTAACAAAATTGAAATCGTATGACGCATATTTAAGCAATCTCTCTTTCTGGGGATAACATCATGTCATTATGCGCTTTACCAGCCGCAACCATCGGAAACACGTTTGTATCCGGATCAATGATAAAATCCATAAACACAAGGCGATCTTTTATCGCCAAACCCTCTTTCAAAGCCCCTTCAACATCGCTAGGCTTGGAAATCTGCATACCAATATGCCCATAACTGTCCGCTAGTTTCATAAAATCGGGCAATGCCTCCAGATAAGTATGTGAATATCGCTTATCATAAAACATTTCTTGCCACTGACGCACCATGCCCATGTAGCCATTGTTCAATGTCACGATCTTAATGGGCAAGTCAAATTGTTTACAAGTTGATAATTCTTGTATACACATTTGAATGCTGGCTTCGCCTGTGACACAAACCACTGTTTCATCAGGATAGGCTAATTGTACTCCTATCGCTGCGGGCAAACCAAAGCCCATCGTGCCTAATCCGCCTGAATTGATCCAACGTCGCGGCTGAGTAAATTTATAAAACTGCGCCACAAACATTTGGTGTTGACCCACATCCGATGTGATAAAGGCATCGCCTTTGGTGATTTCGTAGAGTTTTTCTAGCACAAACTGTGGCTTGATCAGTGAGGGCTTTTGTTCATAATGCAAACAATTGTTCGCACGCCAAATATTGATTTGTTTCCACCAAGTGGCGAGAGCTTCTGAATCGGGTTGTTGTTCGCTTTCCTTGATGAGCTGAATCATTTCCCCTAACACGCGATCAACAGCACCGACGATAGGTATATCCACTTTAACGGTTTTGGAAATCGAAGCGGGATCAATATCCACATGAACAATTTTAGCGTATGGACAAAATTTCTCTAATTCACCTGTCACCCGATCATCAAAACGCGCTCCAATAGCAATTAAGACATCGCAATCGTGCATCGCTAGATTGGCTTCATAAGTGCCATGCATGCCGAGCATTCCTAAAAATTGCTGATCAGTGCCAGGATAAGCGCCTAATCCCATCAATGTTTGAGTAATAGGATACCCCAACAAGCGTGTAAATTCAGTCAATTCTTGAGAGGCATTGCCAAGTATCACGCCTCCCCCACTATAAATCATTGGGCGTTTAGCAGATAAAATCAGGTCAACAGCCCTGCGGATTTGTCCTAAATGTCCATTTAGCACTGGCTTATAAGATCGCATTTCTATAGTGTCTGGATATTCAAATGGCGCACTCAGCGCTGTTATATCCTTAGGAATATCTATCAAAACGGGACCAGGGCGACCAGTCGTCGCTATATAAAATGCTTTTTTAATGGTATTCGCCAATTCGTTGACATCTTTGACCAAAAAATTGTGCTTGACACAGGGCCGAGAAATGCCCACTGAATCAACTTCTTGGAAAGCATCGTTACCGATCAACGGGATAGGCACTTGTCCAGTGATAACGACTAAAGGTGTGGAATCCAGATAAGCGGTGGCAATGCCTGTAATCGCATTAGTCGCACCTGGTCCTGATGTGACTAAGACGACGCCCGGTTTACCAGTAGCCCGTGCATAACCATCAGCGGCATGGGTAGCCCCTTGTTCGTGACGAACAAGAATATGCTGTATTTTCCGTTGCTTAAACATTGCATCATAAATATGCAATACCGCGCCGCCAGGATAGCCAAATACGTATTCCACCCCTTCTGCTGCCAAAGCATTTATCAAAATATCGGCACCTGTCATCATTTCATCTGCTTCGTTCATTTCAGCCCTCTAGTTCGCGTTAAAACCAAAATAGGTATAAACTTTAAATTATACAACATTCAATAGGAGTCCAAGATTTATCTTGGACATATATATATGATTAAATTTTCTTTAAGTGAAGTGGCACCCACACTTGCGGCTGTTGTCACTGGAGATGATGTTAATTTGACGGGTTGCAGTATTGATACACGCCATATCAATCCCGGTTCTATTTATGTGGCATTATGTGGTGAGCGTTTTGATGGACATGATTTTGTCATGGAGGCGCAAAATAAAGGGGCTAGTGCGCTCATTGTCGAAAAGCCTGTGACGTGTGATTTACCCACCTTGCGTGTTGCTGATACGCGCAAAGCTTTGGGAGATTTAGCGCGTTTTTGGCGACAAGGCTTTGATTTGCCAGTGGTTGCTATCACGGGGAGTAATGGTAAAACCACGACCAAAGAAATGCTCCGTGCTATTTTTGCACAACAAAAGGGGGGTGAAGTTTTAGCCAATCAAGGCAATTTCAATAATGATATTGGCGTACCTTTGACACTTTTTAATTTAGATGCAGCGCATCGTTATGCTGTTATTGAAATGGGTGCCAATCATGCGGGTGAGATTGCTTATTTAACTCAGATCGCACAACCCAGCGTGACGACTATTACGCAATGTGCGCCCGCCCATCTCGAAGGTTTTGGGAGTATCAAAGGCGTTGCCCTCGCTAAAGGGGAGATTTTTTCAAACTTGAAAAGCGATGGGGTGGCAGTCATCAATAATGACGATGAATATGCTAATTTATGGCAACAATTAGCTGCTCCACGTCAAATGAGCACTTTTGCTTTAGATAACACAGCGGATGTGATGGCAAAAAACCTGCGCTTGAGTGACAGCGGCTGTGATTTCAGCTTAGAAACCAAAAGCGGTGACATCGCTATCCATCTCGCATTACCGGGACGACACAATGTTATGAATGCCTTAGCGGCAAGTGCTTGTGCATTAGCTTGCGGCTGCACGTTAGACGCGATACAACAAGGCTTACAAAACATGCAGCCTGTCAAGGGGCGCTTGCAACGTCGCGCTGGCATCAATGGCATTAGTTTAATTGATGATACTTATAATGCTAATCCCGCCTCGCTGAATGCCGCTCTAGCGGTATTAAATAATAATACGCCCCCTTATTGGCTCGTGCTTGGTGATATGAATGAACTCGGCAGTGAAAGTGCTGAGTTTCACCGAGAAGCTGGACAACGGGCACGGAAATTTGGCGTAGAACGCTTATGGGCTATTGGTGATATGAGCCATTATGCCGTTGAAAGTTTCGGCGAGGGGGCTCAACATTTTGCTCATCATAATGAATTGATTCAATCTTTACACGCCCAATTGCCCAGCCGTGCGACAGTACTGATTAAAGGCTCACGGGGTATGCAAATGGAAAAAGTGGTTAACGCTTTACAAAAGGGGATTTAATTTAATATGTTGTATTGGCTCAGCGAATATTTTAGTACTTTTTATAGTGACTTTCATGTTTTTCAATATATCACCTTACGCGCTATCTTGGGGACTGTCACGGCCTTATTGATTTCTCTCATACTTGGTCCCCTGATGATTCGCAAATTAAGCTCCAATCAAATTGGACAAAGTGTGCGCGAAGATGGACCAGAATCCCATTTTAGTAAAGCCGGCACGCCGACGATGGGCGGCGGACTTATTTTAGTCGCAATTGCGATAAGTACTTTATTATGGGCTGACTTATCTAACCGATTTGTGTGGATCGTTTTGAGCGTTACCCTTTTATTTGGCTTAATCGGTTGGATAGATGATTACCGCAAAGTGTCGCTAGGCAATTCTGACGGTTTGTCTGCTAAGCATAAATATTTTTGGCAATCCATTTTTGGTCTCGGCGCAGCCGTGGTGCTGCTGATGACTGCCCAATCAGATGCCGAAACGCAATTGATTGTGCCCTTTTTTAAAAATATCATCATTGATCTATCGCCCTTGCTATTTGTGCTGTTGACCTATTTTGTGATTGTTGGTACGAGTAACGCGGTTAATTTGACTGATGGCTTAGATGGTTTAGCCATTATGCCGACGGTGTTAGTCGGGGGCGCATTCGGCATTTTTGCCTATACCACTGGGCATGTCAACTTTGCCAATTATTTAGCTATTCCATACATTGCGGGTGTTGGAGAAGTGACAATCTTTTGTGGGGCAATGGTGGGTGCTGGTCTCGGTTTTCTGTGGTTTAACACCTATCCTGCTCAAGTGTTTATGGGTGATGTGGGATCACTGGCTATAGGGGCGGCATTGGGTGTGATAGCGGTGATCGTCAGACAAGAATTGGTATTATTTATTATGGGTGGCGTGTTTGTGATGGAAACGGTTTCGGTGATTTTACAAGTCACTTCATTCAAATTGACTGGACGGCGTATTTTTCGGATGGCACCTTTACATCATCACTTTGAATTAAAAGGTTGGCCTGAGCCTCGCGTGATTGTGCGATTTTGGATTGTGACGGTGGTGTTGGTATTGGTGGGGCTGGCGACGTTGAAAATTCGTTAAGTAGGACGCGGAGCGTCCAGGCAGGCATGATCGTAACGAAGCTCCGTTACTGCGTTTCCTTTGCCTCGCGCACTCTCTTATACATAAGTCCATTTACGAGGTTTTGTAGGGTGCGTCCTACGCACCGCATTGAGCGTCAGGGTGCGTAGGACCAATGCCACCTTCGTATCGAGGGCAACCATAAAGGATTGCCCCTACAAACCGTGATTTTAACGAAGGTGGCATTGGTGCGTAGGACGCACCCTACAAATATCCTTTTATTTAAAGTACTTGGATACTTATGTCTAAAGGAGTTTTTTTGTAGGGTGGGTAGAGCTTCGCTGCACCCACCAAATCTTTGAAATTTATAACAATGGTGGGTTTCGCTCTCTCTCGTTCCCACCCTACCTAATCTGCTTTTTTTTCAATTACTTAAATACTTATGTCTAAGAGAGTGCGCTCTGCGTGGGAACAAGAAAAACTTGAGTAATTTAGTGTGTTGTATTTTTGTCTATTTTCTGAGTATAATTAATAATACACTATCGTTAGGTGGTCATTAGAAACTGAATGACAATGTGACAAGAGAACAAAATTATGGAAATTACACTGACACTTTCTGATGATATTGCTAAACAGATTCAGAATTTACCTAATCCAAATGAATTTGTTAGCCAAATTGTTAAGGACGCTTTAAAAAAGCTAACAAATCAACAGCAAAAGGCCAAAGAGCCGTGGGCAAAAATAGCTCAAAGAATCCACACTGATCCGGTGCATCTTGCTGGCTATTCTCAACAATTGAAAAAGGACATGAGAGAATTTCGAGAAAACTTTGAATTTCTACATGATAGAACATGAAAAAATATCTGTTTGATTCTGATACGGTTTCAGATTTGTATGATAAATTTTCTGATAATCATTTCAAAATATTTGAAAATTTGTCTTCTTTGAAAGGTATGGATGAGGTTTACATATCCATACTATCCCTATATGAATTTGAGTATGGGTATGCTAACGCACCTGATGAGAAAAAAAGTGTCGTCAGGAAAAAAATAGAAGAGGCTCAACAATATTTTGACGTTTTGCCCCTTTCACATAAAGGTTCTCAATTATTTGGTGTTTTAAAAAGCTCTCTCAAAGAGTCCAGAAAACTCAATAAAGAAAATATCAAGAAACATAACATTGATATTATGCTTGCTGCCACAGCTATTGTGGAAAATTGTATCTTAGTCAGTGCAGATTCTATTTACATTGAAATTCAAAGGTTTAATTCAAAACTGGAATTAGAAAATTGGGTTAAGGTTGAGCGTTTGTTCTGATGTCTCTGATAATCGTGAATGTGCATATCAGCCCTTATCTGGGTATTCGCTGTGGGCACTGGCAAATGGTAATGCCATCTATTGCGTCAACAAATGCTTTGTGGCATTATTTATAGGGTAAAACACTAGAGGAAAAAACAACGATGACTTATAAGACTCACTGGAGTTACGAAGGCAAAACCGGTCCCGCCTATTGGGATTGTTTATCTGAAGAATATGCTTTATGCGGCAGCGGTAAACAACAAACACCGATTGATATTACCAACAGCATTAAAGCTGACTTACCCCCACTGATCTTTAACTATCAGCCGATTCCGCTGATCATTGAAAACAACGGGCATAGTATTCAGATAACCGCAGATAAAGCGGGTACCTTGAAAATAGGAGAGAACGCCTATCAATTGCTACAATTCCATTTCCACTCTCCCAGCGAAGAAGCCATTAATGGCAAACGGACGGATATGGTGATACATCTAGTACACCAAAATATCCAAGGCGAATTAGCGGTAGTTGCTGTGCTTTTAAAAGCCGGCGATCTGCCCAATTCCTGTATTGAAACTTTGGGGGATCTGATGCCCCAAACGCAGGGAGATGCTCAACATCATGATGTGCAAATAGATATTAACGAATTATTGCCTAATCAAAAAGATTATTATAGCTTTGCCGGCTCTTTAACCACGCCACCTTGCAGTGAAGGAGTGAAATGGGTGGTACTCAAGCAAACGGTGTCCATTTCGCCTACACAATTGGCGCAATATCAGGCTCTGTACACTGAAAATGTTCGACCATTACAAGCTTTGAATGATCGCAAAGTGCTTTCTTCCAATTAATACTCATTTGAGGGACAATACCGCATTTTGTGGTACTGTTCCTAAAGTCTTATGACTAGAATGGTAATAAAATTACAACCTAATACCATTTAAAACCGAAGCCCCTTCACGTACTTCATCATCCGTATTAAAAATATGCGGAGAAATTCGTAGATATTCCCCTCTTGGCGTACAAATAATCCTTTTTTCTGCCAGCTTATCCGCATATAATACCGGTTCGTGTGGTGTTCTTATTGCAAGAATACCAGAACGGTGTTGATCGGGAAAGATTAAAGGTGCAAACTGTTTTTGATCCAGTTCACCTAAGAATATATCTATGAGGCGGAATACCTCTGCACGAATTTGCTCCATGCCATAATGAATTGAAATATCTGTCATGCAACTTTCCAGAGCACTGGCAAGAGAGTATGGCAAAGAACTGTACTCAAATCGCCGCCCGTCCTCATAAGGTCGCCAAGTATGATCTAAATACTGTTGACCTTGTTGCATCATGCGAGGACCAGCCATATTATAGCTTAATTTTTTTCTGAATTCAGGTGCCGTATAAAAAATACCAGTACCAATAGGCCCCATTAGCCATTTCCAGCCCGACGCGGCAATCGCCGAGATACCCATCTCTTCTGGATATAGAGGTAAACAACCCATGCTTTGGGCACCATCAATGACCAAATCTATGCCTTTGTTTTGACAGAATTCCCCAAGTTGTTCTAAATTGGCAGCAAAACCACTTGTGAATTGTACATGGCTAATAGCGACTAGCCTAGTACGTTTTGTAACCAATTCTTTTAAGTCATCAAATGACCAAACACCCGTTTGACCAGAGTGCTTAACTAAAATGAGTTGCACACCACGATTTGATTGCAATCGCCAAGGATAATGATTAGAAGGATATTCTTGTTCAAAGCTGATGATTTCATCGTCGGGCTTAAATGGATAGGCATTAGCAATAAAATTGATACCTTCAGCGGTACTTTTCAGAAAAGAGATATTCTCTTTAGTGGTTTTTAGCAAGGCTGCCGCTGCTATATGTAACTTTTTAACAGAATCGCCATACTGAGTAAAAAACTCTGTCCCTTGATTCATGTGATAACGGGCAAACTCACATTCCTTTTCCACAGCACCCCTATAGAGGGGAGAAGCACGACAAGCATTCAAATAAATATAGTTTTGCTTGATCGGAAATTTATCTGTACTTTTATCAAACATTTAATATCCACTCCTTACAACAAAATAACTGATTAGAACGCTTTTGGGGGACAAAATAATTTATCAAGCAAGATCAGTTGTTTCGTTTCGGGAAATCCGCTCCGCTCCATTCCCGAAACAACGAAATTAAAACGAATAGGTTGGAGTCCAAAGCTTTAGCTTTGGACGTGATTATTTAATAATTTTTGCAACTCACCCGAGGGATCGATTTTATTCCATGCCCCCTCAACAGCGAAGAGGAGACGATTCGCTTTAGCCTTGTTTTCTTTGAGGGTGAGCGTGAACTGAGGAATGACTTCCTTCGCCACAGCGGGTCCCATTTTCCCCAACGTTTCGGCTGCCGCACAGCGGACATCCATTTGATGACTATTAGCCCGCAGCACCCCCACCAAATAAGGAACCATTCGACGTGCCGCTTCTCCCCGCGCCCATAATGGCTCAATTTTCATTAAAAGTTCATCGGCAATATGGCGGATATCTCTTTCATTATCGACAAGTGCCTTTATGAGACTAGGAATGGTGCTATGAGCAGGCGCACTCTCCGACCATTCAGGGTCCAAGTCTTCTAAGACTTTAAAGGCTTCCGCAGCTAACTTTCGGCGGATATCACTCTTGCTATCTATCCGTGCTTCCACGAGAGAGGGTATCGTTTTTTCGTCAACGGGATCAATTTTATCTAATAACTTCTTAGCCCCATTGCTAATCTCAAAAAGGCTATCTCCCCTCGCTCTCACGAGAACAGGGATGTGGCGAATAGCCGTTTCGCTTTGTAACCATTGGGGGTAAAGTTTGTCTAGGATTTCAGAGAGAGTACGACGAATATTAGTATTGCTCTTGAGCAATGCTTTCACTAAAGCCATGACCAGATGACGGATTATTTGGTGACGCTCAGTTTCGTTTTGCGGCCATAGTTGGGGATCAATTTTCTCTAGGGCGACGGCGGCATCGCGGGCCTCTTTGTCACTCTCTAGCAACGCTTTTACAAGCCAAGGGATTGCGCGACGTGATATATCGCTATTCTGTAACCACCATTGCTGATCAATTTTATTTAAAGCCTTCTTGGCGGCACTGCTAAGCTCACTCTCGCTATCATCCAAGAGTGTCACCAGAGACGGGACAGCAGTGGCGGCAGTTGCCCCTATTTCCCCTAAAGCTATCGCGGCGACTCGGCGAACATGCACACTATTGTCCTTATCATTCAGAAGTGTATCCAGAGATTGGACGGCAGAGGCGGATGTTGGCCCCATTTCCCCTAATGCTATCGCGGCGGCACCGCGAACATGCCCACTATTGTCCTTATTGCTCAAGCTTGTTATGAGATGAGGAATGGCTTTTGATTTGAATTTTGTTATCTCTTTGATAGCCTTATTTTTTTCTTCTTTAGTACACTCAGGCGATGTGCAAATGTTAACCCATTTTTCAAGTTTCTTGTCATTATTAAATCCAAACATAAAAATTCTCCCGTTAAATTTCTCCAAATCCATACCAAGGGCAACCACAAGGGATTGCCCCTACAATATCAATATATGTAGGGGCAATCCCTTGTGGTTGCCCCATTGTGGTAGATTTATTTTAATCCACCCTACATGCTCTTATTTTTTTTGTTTTCGCCACTGTTCATCAGGATCAATTTCCTTTAGGGCGGCTTCGACTGCCCAGAGAACATGTGCATTAGGGCTCTCTTTTAGTACCTTAACAAGATAAGGGACGACCATTGCCGCGCTTGGTCCCATTTTTTTTAATACATCAGCAGCGGCACAACGGAGATTCTTATCTTTACTTGCCAGTGCTCTCAGGAGATAAGGTATTGCACGACGCGCTACTTTACGCCTCGCCCAAAAGGGATCAATTTGATTTAAGAGCTTTTCAGTGGCATTGTGAACATCATTGTCATTTTTGACTAGGCAAGTCACAAGATAAGGAATTGTGAGAAAAGCCGCCTTTTTTTCTGGCCATTGGGGAGCAAATTTATTTAAGACTTGAAAGGCTTCAGCAGCGATCTCGCGGTTATCACGATTGCTACCAGTCCGTGCTTTCACAAGATAAGGAATGGTTTTTTCATCGCTAGGGTCAATTTTCTCTAATAACTGATTGGCAAGACGGCGAGCAGACTCATTGCTATCGTTCAGTGTTTTAACAATATGAGGGATTGCACGAAAAGCATTTTCACTCTGCGACCATTGGGGATCAATTTTATCTAGGATGGCAACAACAGCACGACGAAGATCAACATTATTACTTTCTACCAATGCTTTTATGAGACAAGGTACTGTACCACGCGCCTTTTTGCTAGACAACCATTCTGGGTTAATTTTTTCAAGGACACTAACAGCAGAGGCACAACGCTCAACACGCGCATGCTGACTGGCTACTTTTTCGATATAAGGTATAGCAGTACGCACCTCTTCACGGAATCTCCACAGGGACTCAATTTTATATAGAGCATCAACGGCAAGAGAGCGGACATGAGCATCATTATCTACCAATGCTTTTACCAATTCTGGAAGGGCACCAGCAGCAGCAGGTCCTATTTTCCCCAAAGTCTCAGCCGCAGCACTACGAATACGGCTCGGACTGTCTATCAATACATTCAGAAGATGGGGCATAATGTCGGTTATAGCAGGATTCTGCGGCCATTTGGGATCAATTTTTTCATCTAAGGCAATAGCAGCAGCCCACTGTACATGTGCATCACGATCAACTAAGGCCTTCACAAGTTCAGGGATCGCACTCGCAGCCGCAGGGCCAATTTCTCCTAAAATTTCAACGATTACACGACGACCATCACCCCGCTTGCTCACTCTCAAGGCGGCGAGAAGTGCGGGAACCGCAGAGGAACGGAATTTGATTAAGCGTTTTGATGCAATCTGACGTTCTTCTTCTGAAGACTCAGGCGATATGCAGATGCTCGCTAATTCTTCAAGCGTTTTACCACGCCCCCCCAATAGGTAGAGATAGAGACGATTTGCCAAGCCTAGCGCATAAACACTGATCATCAATCGAAATGAAACGACCAGCGTTATTAACCAAAAGCCCAGTTCTACTGTGTGAAATTGCCAGTCAAATATCTCAAAAGCATCTCCAATGTCCAGGGTGCGTAATATATTTCCTAAAGGTAAGTATAACCAATTAGTCAATGACCAATTATCTTTTATGCCAACAATAATCAATATCCCGATGATGACCCACAATCCCCAAAAGCGGAGCCATTGAAAAAATTCCAGATGGTGATTGAACCAGTCCATAACACGACTTAGGAATGAAGATTGTTTAGTGTTTGTATGGCGGTTGAGTGCTATGAAAATGGCACCCAAGATAAAAATATCCACCATAATATGCATACTCACAAGCGTAGAGCCAACTAAGATACTGTTTTGCTTCACATTTTGTAAATGTATATCATAATCGTTCAGGAAATCTATGACATCAAGTGCCCGCATAATATGTATTGCTATCAATGTTATCCAATCATACCAACGGGGTTCTACTATGTAAGCATAATATTCTGGTCCAAGAATATCGTAAATAAAAAGAAATAGGCGACCAAAAAGTACTAATTGGACGATATTAAGAAATGTTAAGCTGCGGGTAATGGTCCCTTGTCGGAATAATTCAACTAATGAAAGGGTAAAATTGAAAATAATAAGGGCGCCTGTTGCCCAAAGTAATATCGGAGTTTCAGGTAAAAAAAAGGTCGTCGCAAAATAGGCAATGGAAAACAAGGTTACCATATTGATGAAGTGTTGACTTAATCGTTTTTTCATAGGGTTTTAATTTAAATCTTTAAAAATTGAGTTTATCACCTCATTGAATATTGTCTCTTTTACACGCTAGTCCAATGTAGGTATTCTAATGTAGGATAAGTTATAGTAAATTTATCCTTTTTTTAAAAAGGAGCTTGTTAAAATCTTTTAATTGTATGTATAATGAAAGCTTTTTTATATAAGCGTTTTCTTATTTATAGATGAATCAGTCTAATTAAGTTAAGTTTTTTTGACAGCCATAGGAGTAAATCAATGCCATCGCGACGTGAACTTGCTAATGCTATTCGTGCTTTAAGCATGGACGCAGTACAAAAAGCCAACTCCGGTCATCCCGGTGCGCCAATGGGTATGGCAGATATTGCTGAAGTGTTGTGGAATGATTATATGGACCACAACCCTGCTAATCCAAAATGGCCTAATCGTGACCGTTTTGTGATGTCTAACGGACATGGCTCAATGCTGGTTTATTCTCTCTTGCATTTGACGGGTTACGATTTACCCATGGAAGAAATTAAGAATTTCCGTCAGTTGCATTCTAAAACCCCAGGGCATCCCGAATATGGTTATGCCCCCGGCATTGAAACCACCACTGGTCCATTAGGACAAGGTATCACAAATGCCGTAGGAATGGCGATTGCCGAAAAAGTGTTGGCAGGACAGTTTAACCGCCCTGATCATAATATCATTGATCATAATACTTATGTATTTTTGGGCGATGGTTGTATGATGGAAGGCATTTCTCATGAGGCTTGCTCATTAGCTGGGACGCTGGGGCTTGGTAAGTTGATTGCCTTTTATGATGATAACGGTATTTCTATTGATGGTGAAGTCGAAGGCTGGTTTACTGATAACACACCCCAACGTTTTGCCGCTTATGGTTGGCAGGTGATTGAAAATATAGATGGTCACGATGCACAAGCCATTAAACAAGCTATAGATAATGCTAGCTCTGATAAACCGACACTGATTTGTTGTAAAACTATCATTGGCTGGGGCTCTCCCAATAAACAAGGTAAAGAATCGTGTCATGGTGCTGCTTTGGGGGTTGATGAAGTCGCTTTAGTCAGAAAACAAATTGGTTGGGCGCATGAGCCGTTTGTCATGCCCGATGAAATTTATCAAGGATGGGATGCAAAAGTTAGTGGCGCACGGCTTGAAGAGGAGTGGAATGAAAAATTCGCGGCCTACGAAAAAGCTTTTCCTGAGCTTGCCGCTGAGTTAAAACGCCGCTTAGCGGGTGATTTGCCTGAAAACTTTTTGGAAAAGGCGAACACGTTCATATCCAGTGTGGATGCTAAGGCGGAGAAAATTGCCTCACGTAAAGCGTCACAAAATGCTCTCAATGGTTTAGGGCCGTTGTTACCAGAATTTATGGGGGGATCGGCGGATTTGGCCGGTTCTAATCTGACAATTTGGTCAGGTAGCAAGAGCATCAAAGACCATGCAGATGGTAATTATATTAATTATGGTGTGCGTGAGTTTGGTATGTCCGCTATTATGAATGGGATTAGCTTGCATGGCGGCTTTATTCCTTATGGGGCAACTTTCCTGATATTTTCTGAATATGCCCGTAATGCTTTACGCATGGCGGCTTTGATGAAAATCCGCTGTATCTTTGTTTATACGCATGACTCGATTGGTTTAGGTGAAGATGGTCCCACTCATCAGCCTGTTGAGCAAACCGCGACTTTGCGTTTGATACCCAATATGTCAGTCTGGCGCCCTTGTGATGCGGTAGAATCTGCCGTGGCTTGGAAAATGGCCGTTAAGCGCAAAGAGGGTCCGAGCTGTTTAATCTTTTCGCGTCAAGGCTTGCCACACCAAGAGCGCAGCGTGGAGCAATTGGAGTTAATTGAGCGGGGCGGTTATATTTTATCAGATTGTGACGGTACACCCGATGTGATTATCATTGCTACCGGCTCTGAAGTTGACCTTGCAATGGCAGCCGCTAAGCAGTTGGCAGCTAAGAAAATCCGCGTAGTGTCTATGCCTAACACCAATGTTTTTGATGCTCAGGATGAGGCGTATCGTGAATCGGTGTTACCGTCAGATGTGACTGCACGGGTTGCGATTGAAGCGGGTGTCACTGATGGGTGGCGGAAATATGTTGGTTTGCCGGGCAAAGTTGTGGGTGTTGATCGCTTTGGTGAATCTGCCCCTGCTGGTGATCTCTTTAAAGTGTACGGTTTTACGGTGGACAATGTTGTTAAGACAGTTGAGGCTGTTCTTTAAAGTGAATTGATGTGCAAGGTACGCCTTGCACTCCAAAAGAGAGGAGAAAATATTAATGGCAATTAAAGTAGCAATTAACGGCTATGGTCGTATTGGACGTAACATTTTACGTGCGCTCTATGAAGCTGGACGCACAGACGAAATTCAAATTGTCGCGGTAAATGATTTGGGTGATGCCAACACTAATGCCCATTTGACCAAATACGACACAGTAAATGGTCGTTTTAAAGGTGAAGTGTCAGTAGAAGGCGATTATATGATCGTTAATGGTGATAAAATTCGCGTCTTGGCTGAGCGTGATCCCGCTAAATTGCCTTGGGGTGATTTGGGTGTTGATGTTGTGCATGAAAGCACGGGTTTTTTTGCCAGCAAGGCAAAAGCCAGTGCTCATTTAACGGGAGGGACGAAAAAAGTTATTATTTCGGCACCTGGCGGTAAAGATGTTGATGCAACTATCGTTTATGGGGTCAATCACAAAATTCTCAAAGCGAGCGATACGGTGATTTCTAACGCATCTTGCACCACTAATTGCTTGGCTCCATTGGTTAAACCACTGCATGATAAAATCGGTGTCGTGCATGGCTTGATGACGACGATCCATTCTTATACGAATGACCAAGTGTTGACTGATGTATATCACACTGATTTACATCGTGCCCGTTCTGCGACTCATTCGATGATTCCTGCCAATACAGGTGCGGCGGTGGCTGTTGGTTTAGTCTTACCCGAATTGAATGGTAAATTAGATGGTTTTGCGATGCGTGTGCCAATCATCAATGTGTCTGTTGTTGATTTAAGTTTTGTGGCAGCGCGTGAAACGAGCAAAGAGGAAATTGATAGCATTTTGAAGGCTGCCTCGGAAGGTGAGTTAAAAGGTGTATTAGCTTACAATGATGAACCTTTGGTTTCAATTGATTTCAACCACAGCACAGCGTCTTCTACTTATGATGCAAGCTTAACTAAGGTGAGTAGTGGTACTTTGGTCAAAGTGTTGTCATGGTATGACAATGAGTGGGGTTTTTCTAACAGAATGTTGGATACAACAGTGGCGTTGATGAACGCTAAATAAGACCGGTGAGAGGAGTGCAAGGCGTACCTTGCACTCCTAAAAAAAAACGACTAAGCCGTTTTTTGCACTGCTTGCTCAAGCATGGGCTTTAATTTGCCTTGTTGATACAATTCCAATGTGATGTCACAACCGCCAATCAATTCACCATTCACATAGATTTGAGGAAAAGTGGGCCAACTAGCATAGCGGTGCAGATTTTGGAAAATTTCTGCATCAGACAATATATTGACGTAGGCAAATTCTACTCCACAAGCGCCTAATGCTTGGGATGCACGCGCTGAAAAACCACATTGTGGCAATTGTGGCGTACCTTTCATGTAAATTACAATCGGGTTATTTTCGACTTGCTCTTTGATTCTTTCTAAAACATCCATAGTGGGATTCCCCAAAGTTGACAGTATTTACTCGCCCAAAATAAATTTTGGACTCCAAAAGATCAATAGGATTCTCACAAGAATTTTCAATACAAGACTTTATTTTTAATTCACGGTAACTACTCAGGGCAACCACAAGGGATTGCCCCTACATAAGAATATTATTTGTGTTGTAGGGGCAATCCTTTATGGTTGCCCTCTTACTAAAGAATCAGGCTGAGTAGTTACAATTCACGGAGCATACCAGATGACTAAGGAACAGCAGTCAAAAACACTCCAAGAGGTCATTACAGTGTCCTCCGACGAACTCAAAGCTATCTTTGAAGATGATGATATTGTGAGACTTGAGTATCCGACGGACGAATTTCCGACGGCTGAAACGAGGATAATCATCGTTTTTAGTGAGCAATCTGGTAAGGAGCCGCAATATATTGATCTCCAAGATTGGCTTGATTTGTTGGAAGATTATAATGAAAGTCAACAAGAAGTTGAGGTGATGCCAAAACGATATAAGGCAGAATTACCTGAACATGGAGAAGAATTCGTTTGTATTGTGTCTTTTCGGCTTAATGGTGACGATGATCATGTTGGTCAGTCCGTTGTCTCGTCTGAAGAGAGAGACGATTGTATTAATGGTATTCTTGAACAATATCCCAATGAACATTTAGATTTTTCAACAGAGTTTATGTGTAAACGCTGTTTTCAAGAGCAGTTGACTCAACAACCAAATGAATCTGATGTCAGTTATTATGGCTCTAGGATGATTCATTAAGTGTGCAAGGGGATATTTGCGTGTTAGACATTTTAGTTTTGTATTATAGCCGACACGGGCATGTCGCGCAGATGGCGCAAAAAATTGCGCGTGGTATCGAGGAAGTGCCCAATTGTCAAGCACGGCTCCGCACCGTGCCAGAGGTGTCTCAATTATGTGAAGCGACAGTGCCAGATATTCCTGATGCTGGACCACCTTATGTGTCTTTGGACGATTTAGAAAATTGTGCGGGTTTGGCATTAGGTAGTCCCACCCGATTTGGCAATATGGCTGCCCCCTTGAAATATTTTCTTGATCAAACCAGCGGATTGTGGCTTTCTGGTGCGCTGGTGGATAAACCCGCTGCCGTTTTTACTTCTACAGGCAGTTTACACGGCGGACAAGAAAGTACTTTATTGTCTATGATGCTGCCTTTATTACATCACGGTATGTTGCTATTGGGTTTGCCGTACACTCAAGGGGATTTGCTCACCACACGGACTGGGGGTACGCCTTATGGTGCCAGTCATGTCGCTGGGACGGATAATAAAAATCCGATGTCTGAGGAAGAACAACGCTTATGTCGTGCTTTGGGTAAACGTCTCGCGTCCAAGATAAATCTTGGACTCCTAGCTAGTAAAAATTATGAGTGAATATTTATTTATTTTGATTAGTACTATTCTCGTTAATAATTTTGTCCTCGTTAAATTTCTAGGGCTATGCCCTTTTATGAGCGTCTCTACAAAATTAGAAACCGCTATGGGAATGGGACTTGCGACAACTTTTGTGCTGACTTTAGCCTCGATTTGTAGCTATGTCGTCAACGAATATTTATTGGTACCGCTCGCCTTAGAATTTTTACGCACAATCGCTTTTATATTAGTCATTGCTGTTGTGGTGCAATTTACAGAAATGCTTGTACATAAAACCAGTCCATTGTTGTATCAAATCTTAGGTATTTTTTTACCATTGATTACGACTAATTGTGCAGTGTTGGGAGTGGCTTTATTAAATGTACAAGAAAAACATGGATTTATAGAGTCTGCTATTTATGGATTTGGTGCGGCTATTGGATTTTCCTTGGTGTTAGTCCTGTTTGCAGCTATGCGTGAGCGTTTAGCGGTCGCGGATGTGCCGCTTGTCTTTAAAGGGGCACCGATTACGCTTATCACAGCGGGCATCATGTCAATGGCATTTATGGGTTTTTCAGGCTTACTATGATAGGAACAATTGTTGTGCTCGGTGGATTGGCTTTTATTTTTGGACTGCTACTCGGTTATGCGGGGGAGCGTTTTAAAGTCGAAGGCTCACCTGTTGTTGATAAAATTGACGCTCTTTTACCACAACAACAATGTGGCAAATGTGGCTATCCGGGTTGTCGTCCTTACGCTGAAGCTATCCTGAAAGGTGAGGCAGAGATTAACCAATGTCCGCCTGGGGGCGAAGTGGGCATGTTAGCCTTAGCAGCACTATTAGATTGCGAGCCTAAACCTAGCGAACATGGCGTGGAACAAGCTCAAATGTTAGCGGAGATTGATGAATTGAATTGTATTGGCTGTACTTTGTGTGTACAAGCTTGTCCCGTTGATGCCATTTTGGGTGCGCCTAAACAAATGCATACGGTTATTGCCCAAGAATGCACTGGTTGTGAACTTTGTGTTGCTCCCTGTCCGGTTGATTGCATTAAGATGGTGCCAATACCACAAGCGGTGAATACTTGGAAATGGCCTTATCCGGGTGTGCAAAGTACACCTCAATACAGTTCTTGTGGTAACTGATAACTGTGATAACTGATAACTGATATGACGCGCTTATGGCATTTTCATGGCGGAGTCAAGCCTGACGAACATAAAACGCTTTCGTGTGAAAAGCCAATAGCACCTGCGAAGATTCCGCCATTTTTAGTCTTGCCTTTTTTACAACACATTGGAGAGCCATCCAAATCTGTTGTGCAAGTTGGTGATAAGGTGCTAAAAGGTCAAATTGTTGCCCATTGTTGGGGAAACGATTGCAGCTTATTAATGAGTGTCCCCATTCACGCTTCTAGTTCTGGCACCATTGTCGCCATCGAACCCCGTCCCGTTCCCCATCCGTCAGGCTTGACGGCACACTGTATTGTGATTGAAACCGATGGAGAAGAAAAATGGGCAAAGCGTACTCCGCTTGTTGATTATTCCGCCTTAGCGCCAGAAGTCGTGCGTAATCACATTGGGAAAGCGGGAATAGTGGGATTAGGCGGTGCCGGTTTTCCTTCACATATAAAGTTAAAACCTAAAAGTATAGATACTTTAATTATCAACGGTGCCGAATGTGAACCGTATATCACTTGTGATGATCGGCTGATGCGTACACATCCAGATGATATTATTGTGGGTGCTCAGATAATAAAGCATGTTTTAGGCGGTGCTAAACGTTGTATTATTGCGGTGGAAGATAATAAACCAGCGGCTTATCAAGCCTTATTAGATGCGGCACAAGGGCGGGTGGAAGTGATACAAGTGCCTACCCATTATCCCATGGGCGGAGAGCGCCAATTAATACAAGTTTTGACTGGAAAAGAAGTTGGACGCAGTCAGTTCCCACCCAGCATTGGCATTGTGATGCATAATGTGGAAACGGCTAGAGCCGTCTATCGGGCTGTGCAAATAGGACAAGCTTTAGTATCACGAGTCGTTACTATCACGGGTGAGGGCGTAGAAAGGCCGCAAAATATTGAGGTGCTGTTAGGGACACCGATGCACCTTGTCATTGACCAGTGTGGACGTAAGCCGGGCGTAGAAAGACTGATTATGGGTGGTCCCATGATGGGATTGGCTTTACCCCATGATGATATGCCTGTCATTAAAACGACGAATTGTTTAATTGTTTCTGGTGCCAATGAGATTCCTTTAGCCATGCCTTGCATACGGTGTGGGGCTTGTGCTGATGTGTGTCCTGTCAATTTGCTGCCACAACAACTCTATTGGCACGCTAAAGCGAAAGATTTAAAAAAAGCACAAGATTATCATCTATTTGATTGCATTGATTGTGGCTGCTGCGCTTATGTGTGCCCAAGTCATATTCCCTTGGTGAGCTATTTTCGTTATGCTAAGGCTGAAATTCGTGCCTGTGAGCGTAAACGTGAAAAAGCTGAATCGGCGCGACGACGGCATGATTTTCATAGTTTTCGTCTTGAGCGCGACAAGATAGAACAGGCAGCCCGTCATAAGAAAGCGGCAGCTAGGGCGACGATTAAGGCTGCGATAGAAAGGGCGAAACATGGCTAAAGAACTTTATGTAGGTAAAATCCTTACCGATGAAATGATTACCGCTGGCAAGCAGTTTCTTCAGCAAATTGAGGCTGTGATGCCAATCACGGCTTCATTCTGGTTATATACGTCTGAAGCTGAAGTTTGGCGTTTACATCTTGTAACACCTCTTATAGCAACCCAAGGACCTAGAAAGGTATATGACAAAGTTCTTAACGTCCTTGATGCTGACCAAGAACATGAATATAGCTTACCAGCGGTTTCTCTATATGCAACGGACGACAATGATCAATACGTCTCATCGCTGAGAATGATGCGCCTCAGTCATGAAGTCTCAGAAAAGAGATTGACAAGCCTTGGCGTTAATGGGCGTTATATTGAGGATGCCTATATTTATCGTTTATATGAGGCTGATAAATAACCCATATTTTGGACGTCCAAGATAAATCTTGGACTCCTAATTCTAGAACTATGAAAAATAGCTTAAACCAATTGGGCAAAAAAAAAATCCCTTTTTTATTTATTATTGATTTTGATCTCAAAAATTTCTACCTCGCGCCCTTTGACAAGCTAGACAATCAAATCTTTTTTTCAATTGACGGATTTTCCAATGTGACACCGCATCCGTTTCACTATTTAATTCAAAAAAAAAAGCCATCAGTTTTGCCAGATACAAAAAGGCTTTTAATACAGTTATCCAAGAAATGATTG
The DNA here is from genome assembly GCA_000785145.2 of Candidatus Thiomargarita nelsonii. Classification (GTDB taxonomy): domain Bacteria; phylum Pseudomonadota; class Gammaproteobacteria; order Beggiatoales; family Beggiatoaceae; genus Thiomargarita; species Thiomargarita nelsonii_B. The sequence goes on along the minus strand of JSZA02000065.1, from coordinate 2,645 downwards.
AGGGCAATAGCTACCTACTCAATTTAACTTTTCCAACAGAAATAGAAATAAATACAAGAAATACTTCACTTTTAAATATATTTCTCTCCAGTCAAGCCCCTTTTAAGCTTTATTTTAAAAACCAATTTATCACCTTTTCGCCTGAACGCTTTATTAAAATTAAAGACAATCTCATTAAAACCTATCCTATGAAAGGCACTATTGATGCTCATATTTTAAATGCTCACTCAAAGATTTTAGCCGATGAAAAGGAAAAGGCGGAACATGTTATGGTTGTCGATTTGCTTAGAAATGATCTTTCAATCGTCGCCAAAAAAGTCAGGGTTAATAAATTTAGATATATAGATAAAATAGAAGCCGGCTCCAAAGCACTTTTGCAAGTCAGTTCAGAAATTTCAGGCATTTTAGAAAAAAATTGGTCTGAAAGAATTGGCGATATTTTATTTTCGCTATTACCCGCCGGCTCAATTACTGGGGCACCAAAAAGAAAAACAATTGAAATTATCAATGCTGTTGAAGGTTATAAGCGGGGATTTTTTACGGGAGTATTTGGCTATTTTGATGGGAAGCAATTAGATAGCGCGGTGACGATTCGTTTTATAGAGAGAAAGGGAGAAAAGTTGATTTATAAAAGTGGAGGGGGGATTACGATTGATAGTAATGTCTCCAGTGAATATGCAGAAATGTTGGAAAAGGTTTATATTCCCTGTGGTTGAGAGTTTTAGGCACGCGAAGAATTAAAATTTATGATAATATGCAATCTAGTCGCTATTTTAAAAGGAATAAAACATGGAATTTATTGCAAAGGCGATTGAGACAACAGGCATTGTAGATACTCAACGTAGATTATTATTAAACGAGTCGCTTCCAGTGGCTAAATCAACTCTTGTGCGTATCATTGTGCTGGTGACAGCGGACAAAAAAGAGGATAATATTGCATGTTTGCCTCAATCTGAAGATTATGTCAGTAAACTTGCTGGACTCCATAAAGAAGTTTGGCAAGATATAGATACAGATGCCTATTTAAAACAAGAGCGTGATGCTTGGGAATAAGATAAACCTTTATGGATATTTTAACTGATCATGACTTAATAGGCTTAGATACTTGTTTATGGATTTATCACTTTGAAGTGAGTCCCACTTACAAAAAATGGACCAAGCCAATACTGCAAGCTGTGAATAATACTTCGGACAGTTTTTTAATAAAAAAAAAGCGCATTTCGACGCGAGGATAAATATTGAATTATCAATTGATTAAGATTTCTCCTCTGTCGAAATGACAAAAAATCGTTTTTTTTATAAATATTAATATATGTACTGAACCATAAAATTGGTGAAAAGGTTCAGTACTTAAGTTTTTTTAAGTCAATTTTGCAAACAAATATTCGCGATTAAGGCGAGCAATGTGGCTCAAGGGAATGCTTTTTGGACATTCAAAAGAACAAGCACCCGTATTTGTGCAAGCCCCAAAGCCTTCTTTATCCATTTGGGCGACCATTTGTTCAACCCTTTTTTGTCTCTCCACTTGCCCTTGCGGTAACAGGGCTAAGTGTGACACTTTGGCGGCGACAAAAAGCATGGCTGAGGCATTTTTACAAGCCGCTACGCAAGCACCGCAGCCAATACAGTCTGCTGCATCAAAAGCATCTTTCACTTTATTATTGGGAATTGGAATCGTGTTCGCATCGGGAGCGGAGCCAGTATTCACTGAAATGTAGCCCCCCGCCTGAATGATTCTATCGAAAGCAGAACGATCCACTATCAAATCTTTCAGGACTGGAAAGGGTTTAGCTCGCCAAGGTTCGATATAAATCGTGTCTCCGTCTTTGAAATGACGCATGTGCAATTGGCAAACGGTTATTTCTTGTTCAGGACCATGGGCTCTACCGTTAATGTAGAGACTACACATGCCACAAATGCCTTCGCGGCAATCGTGATCAAATGCCACCGGCTCTTCGCCTTTTTTCAGTAAATCTTCATTTAAGATGTCCAGCATTTCTAAAAAAGAGATTTCTGGAATAATCCCGTCCAGGGTGTAATCTACCATTTTGCCCTGAGTTTCGCGGTTTTTTTGTCGCCAAATTTTTAAATGGAGTTTCATGGTTTTTTTTTAGTAGGCGTCCAAGATTTATCTTGGACGTGAACAAATTAAATTGATTTGTTTTATAAAGCAAAGGGAAATCATCGCTTTGCTTTTTTATAGCTGTTCACAATTGGCTATTTTTAATATCATTGTATATGTCAGCGGCGGTTTTTTCTCCAAACAGTTTTTCTTTCATTTCTAAGTAATCGCCTTGACTAGAGAGATTTTCTCTTATAAAGAATGCCGTTTTAGTCAAACCCAAACCGTTTATAAGCATTTGTACCGCCTCGTATTTCACACATTCACTACGGGGAAGAACTAATTTTAATTGTTTAACTGGGATCATTTTTCTGTGCCTGTAAAAATTCCATTGTAAAAGTAACTGGATTTATTACTGTGATATTTCCCTTATATCTTTTAATCATCCGCTCATCACAAGTAATAAGAGCTTCCACTTGTAATTGTTCTGCACACGCTAAGCAAGCGTTGCGTCCCACGCACATTCTTGATGGTGCTGTAGATTAATGGTGCGTGATGAGATGGTGCGTAGGACGCACCCGGA
>JSZA02000063.1 GCA_000785145.2 Candidatus Thiomargarita nelsonii | reverse complement strand
AAAGTCAGCAAGCGGTGCATTTTCGGATGACTCAAAACTGAAGGTAAGTGGTAAATAAGTTTTTTGTGTCAAAAGAATCTTTTCCAAACGTTGCAATATCGTCGTTTTGCCCATTTGTCGTGGCGCGTAGATAGTAAAATAGCTTCCTTGCTCAATTTCTGTGACGAGAGTCGCAAGCAATTCGCTACGGGAGACTATATAATGTTGGGTTTCCTCTACTGGACCATAAGTATTGAAGTAACGCATGGAACTCCTCGCTTAGAAATTGTTTTATATTATATATTTTAGCAGAATTTACAAAAATTAGTTGTCACAGCGATGTTATGGCAAGAATAAAAGAGGCTGAAGTTTTATTGACTGCAAAACGTTATGATGGTGCGGCTTATATTTGTTTTTTTGGTGAGTGGTCAAATGTCGAAAATTGGAATCCAGAGGCAAGATATGAGCCTAACCGTTTCAGAAGCATACGCTTATAAATAGGATTTCTTTGAAAGTTGAAAAATTTATAGAAATCCTATTTTTTGAAAAAATAGGATTTCTCACCGCGAGGAGCATTTTCCTCTGAGCCCGTTTATAACCCAATGCCATTAAGTTAAGCTTATGTCAGGTGGATACGCTATCGCTTAATCCACCCTACATGTATAGATTTTCCTGTAACGTTTATGATAGGTTCAACGTGCGGCTACCAAGTCGCTAAAGCGACTACTACGAGCTGGCATTGATGTTTGGCGATTTATCGCCTACCATTTTCTAAGTCTCTGTCATTTGTACTGCTACAATCGCTACCCAATTTTTACAAATTTTTTCGTTTTCATCTTGTTGTACTGACTTAAAAGCGGGGTTAATACTCCTTCAAAATCTTTTGTTTGCAAATATTTTTGAACTTCAGAAAGCGTTATCTTTTGTTCTTGTTCTGTTATGTCACCAAAATCAAAAAGTGACTGTGCTGGGTGTACTGTGACTGGTATCATCTTGGTAAATCTTAACGCTTGTTTTTTCTGTGGATCAACTTTAGAAAACAATGTCGCATAGAGTATGTTGCAATCAAGTTCATGATTTTTAAAAAAATTACCGACTAAAATGGGGGGATGGGTATTGATAATAAGTTGTCTCAGGGGTATATCTTGTTCTTCTTCATTTTCAAAATCACTTGCTAATTCACGTAATAGTGTAGTCAGATTTTCTAATCTGAAAGGATGAATACCATTTTCTGGTTCTTCAAAACAAAGCACTCCTTTATGTTGGATATCTAATTTAAAAACCAGAAGTGCTAATACTCTCAACGTGCCTTCTGACAATACCCTAGATGAAAATTTTCTGCCATCCTGCGATATTGAAATAAGTACATATTGATCTTTACTTCTATCTTCTTCAACATCAATGGCAGTAATGCCTGGTAACAAGTTATTAATTTCTCTTGAAATATCCTTAGTCACATACAAATCTTCGGCCTTCATTCTAGCTAAAGCCGCCGGCAAATTGGAACCATCTGCGCCAATGAAGTCTTTAGCAAGTATAGGACTTGGTTTTCTTAATTTCACTGGATTTAATTGGAGCAGTTTCCAACGCCTCATTTCTTCTCGCATGGCAAAAGCATGAGGAAATTCCGTATTGGCAACACCACTCAATACCGTTTGTTCTACCTCATCAGCGCGACTGGGCTTTCCACCCCTTGTTCCATCTTGCCGTAGATAAATGGTGGGGATACGCTTTTCAGTATCAGGTTCGGTATTGATAAATGCGACGTTACGCCCTCCCTTAATTTTAGGTATCCAATAATCACGTTTGGCATAGTGTTTACACCATTTATCAGTCGCTTTTTTGATAGGTAACAATTCTTCTTTGGTAATGTATAATCTATCCAACCCCCTTTTATCTTTATCACGAGATATTTCCAACGTATATTTTAAGCGGGTATATTTTAATTTTTTTTCACCACCCCAACTATCCTTCACCTCTCGATCTACTAATACTTCCACAATAAAACGCATCTGCTTAGCATAATTCCCATCAGGATATTGAGTAAATAGTTCACGCGCTTCGCCCCGTTGCTCTTGAAAAGCAGATTTCAGATCCGTTTCCGCTAAACGGGATAACAAAAGAATCGCATCAAACAGATTACTTTTTCCCGAACCGTTAGCACCTGCAATAATAACAAAAGGAGAAAGTTCAATTTTAAAATTATTAAACGTTTTAAATCCGTCGATTTCAATTTTGGTAATCATGGCATTTCTCCAACCATAGTCTCCACGCTTACGGTACACCAACACAGGAGTCCAAGATTTATCTTGGGCGAGCCCTGTCCAAGATAAATCTTGGACTCCTAAATAAACTGCTTATAATATTCAAAGAGCCGAAGTTCATAATCCTTGCTGATGGTTTGTGAAGGATCATATTCCGGTGCGCCTTGGATCGCCTCACATGTCAGGTTCACCAATATTTCACTTTCCGCCCAATCCACGCTTTCGAGCCAGCTAGGCATTACCAGCACCTGGGCCACCAGTTGCGAGTGTCAACCTCCAGATAGCCCACCTTCCACGCCTGATCGGTGATAATAAAATCTTCCAGATGACCGATCTCTCCATCCTTAGCATGGATGTGGTAGCCAGTGACTGCCTCGCTACTGCCTAGATGGATATCTGGAGGTGCTTGCATGAGGTCTTACTCCTAATAAATAAATGTTATGAACTGATAACAAAATATTTTAACTCATTTATCAATGTGTTAATCCTAACATAAATGAATCGGAGAATGTGAGTCAAATGAAAAGGCTGGTATCAAAAAAATCCTATTTTTTTAAATTTTAAAAAATAGGATTTTTAAGCTGGTGGTGGCCTGCAACTAAACCTCATAATGACTAAACGTCACACTCACCTCATTCACGCCTTGACTAAACGTCTCCAATCGCTCATTAGGCATAAAATAACGAGACGACAAATTAAAAGGGAACAACGTTGGCGTATAATTCACCAAATTATCTAACACCGCCGATTGCCCTTGACTAGCAATCAAAGCACTTTCCAACAACCAAGAAGTCAACTGGGCATCACTAATCGTCTGCGTTCCCGTTGCCGCATAGTTTCCTCTCTTGCCAGTATCCTTCAACACCTCCCACTGCACCCAGCAACGCATCAATTTACGCGCAGCCGTAGAAACCGTATCCCGTTCTCCCATTTTTTCACGTAGCCGCTTTTGTAACTGTGCCGCCGAAACATATTCTTGTAAGCGTAATAAACGCCCTACATGCTCAGCCGCCGTCGCAAAAAACGGATAAACTGCCATTACCATCCCCCAATGCACTGCCACATGTTTATCCTCAGGCAAACGCTTGAATAATGCCAAACCTTCATCTCTAAAGGATTTAACCGGTTGCGGTACATTGAGCCAAATTTTGGATAAAATACTAATGACTTTTTGTCGATTACTATTTCGGCTTGTGCTACCCACGGAAACTTGATCAGATAAAAAATCATTTAATGCGGCCCTAATTTCAGAGTGGGATTTGCCTTCTAACTTTCGTTGCACGGTAAAATTTAACCAAGCCTGTTTAATCGGTTGACTAAAGCCAATTGGTGCGCCACGGCTCATCTGATTGAATCTCTATTTGATATGATAAGATAAAAAATGGCGATTATTGTGGCAAAAAAAGGCACTAATGTCCATCAGATTAGAAGCTAGATTTATCTTGTCACCAATTTAACTTCTGGCTGGTATGCCTTAATCAACGCAATATAATCGTCAAAATGACGGATGGGTAGGTTCAGAACCAGTAAAGTCTGACCTTTAAAAATGGCATTCTGACAATCTTCCAGTATATGATTAGGTCGATCCGCCGCGATGAGGGCAGAAACAAAGCCACCAAAAAAGCCACCAGTCAGTGTGGTGACGATCAGCAAGAAATCGGCGACTAAGACCTAATTTTATACCATAGGCTAACTCAGTCTTTTCCAACTGAGTTGTGCAAATCTTCTAGCGAGTTATATTCATTATTCACCACACAAATATTTTTCTCGCCTATGTTTTTCAGTTGACTGATCAAAAATTTGCAACATTCAAAATTTGGTAATATACAAAAAAGTTTTTTACGCATAATGGATTTTTCCTTTTGTGAACTCTGTGTGCAGTGAGTATAATGAGAGCCGTTTACATATTTGTGACAGTAGATTTATGTTGGGCAGTTTACATTTTTATGGAAAAAAGTAATATCCGGTTTTATATTGATTTTAATCATGGTTTTACCTGACTTGCGCTAGCTGATAAGACAGGTATATTGTTAAATATAATATTTGCTAAAATATACGACGTTTTTTAGCTTAATATTTAAAATATAAAATAAATACAATGAATTATGACAAAGAACCCACAGTCTTTATTGTCGAAGACAACGAAGATGCGCGTGAGGCACTGTGTTTTTTATTTGACTCAGTGCGCTTAAAGACTGAAACTTATCCATCGGGTGATGAATTTCTCAAGCACTACGAGCCGGAACGCTTAGGGTGTTTAATTGTTGATGTCCGTATGCCAGGGATCAGTGGGCTTGAACTTCACAAAGAGCTGATCGCACAAAATGCCCTCATTCCGATTATCATTATCACGGCTCATGCGGATGTGCCAATGGCAGTGCGAGCCATGAAAGCAGGTGCTTTCGATTTTTTAGACAAACCAGTCAACGACGAATTATTGCTTGAACGGGTGCGGCAGGCTATCGAATACGACAAGCAGAGACGGCAGGAAGAATGCAAACGTCAGCAATTGTTGGAGCGTCTGGAGCAACTGACTCCGAGAGAATATGAAGTGATGAAAAAAATGCTGCAAGGCAACTCTACTAAAGTCATTGCTTATGATCTTAATATCAGCCATAAAACCGTTGAAACTCATCGGGGACAGATTATGAGAAAGATGCAAGCCAAAAATGTGGCAGAATTGGTGCGTATTGGGATGGGTTGCGAACGAACAATTAAATTTTTGTATAGAGAATAATGGCAAAAAACACGGTTTTTATAGTTGATGATAATGAGGCAGTCTGCGAGTCCCTGCAATGGTTACTCAGTTCAATAGACATTCCAGTCGAAATTTTTTTCTCGGCAGAAGAGTTTCTCAATGCTTGTTCTATGGGAATGTGGGGATGTTTGGTGCTTGATTTATACTTACCACGGATGGATGGTATTGCCTTGTTGAAAGAATTGCGTGAGCGCAAAATACAATTGCCTGTCATCATTGTATCAGGGCGGACGGAGAAATTATCATCTCTGTACACATCTTATGCGTCTATTGTGGCAGCTTTTAAAAAGCCAGCGAATCCAGATAAACTCTTAGCCGCTATTCAACAGGTACTCTGTAGCGTATCCACCTGAATATAAATTCGCCGCTTCGCGGCGGAACGAGAAGAATGATTTCAGTGGGGCTCAGTCAAGCACATTATACTCGACTCACAAGTTTTTTTGACTTGACATTGTTGTTGGAGTCCAAAGCGGCAGCGTAAGGACAAACAGCGGGCACGTCCAAAGCTAAAGCTTTGGACTCCATAAAAGGCAAAATGTCAAGATCAAAAAACTTGTGAGTCGAGTTATAACTACAAGGATTGGTGCGGCTAGGTTGGTCAAACAGGGATAACAACTAAAAGAAAATAAAGCCTGATTTAAAAACTTACATTATGGTGTGATTAGAGAAATCACCTGACATGGTGGTTGGTCAGAAAGCAACACCCGGCCCGATGAGACTAATAAGGAGCCAGTGCAAGGGTGCAAAGCCAAAACACGGATGGGGGCGAGCGTAACACATAAGATAATGACTGTAGGGATGGTGAGTAGTTTTCGAGGCAAAAGTTTTCGCTACGCGAAAACTTTTGCCTCGAAAAGATGAAAAGGTCGTGGTGTAGGGGTCACAATCCGCCCACACACAATCACTCGAAGGCGGCTTCGTCTAGGGGTCAATATCTAAGTGTGTAGTCACATAATGACGTCGGCGAGTAAAAACGACGTGGAACCCCTAGCGGGATGGCTAGAGGGATGATAAAGTTATGAAAATCATCTATCGGTTGCGTCGGGTAGGATGAGGGTGAAAGCCAAAGCTTGTCTGCAATGGCTCCTAAGATATGCAAACTGCCCTCCCAGATGATAACAAGTTGTAGGATAAGGACAATTGGACTCGTGGCGGGCGTGCAGTCTCAGAGACCGAAAGGTAAAGACGCACGTACTGAGTTCAGAGGAAAATGTTTTTGCGCGCGCGCAAAAACATTTTCCTCTGAAGCTGCTCTACAGTTGTAGCGTAGTCGCATAAGTGGCATTGACTCAATTGAAATTACCTGCAAGACTGCCACGGCAGTTGGTGCAATGCCCTATCACAGTGTCCTTACACTAGCTTGTCAAGGAGCACGGCAGGCTCTGGAGGAGCCGGATGAGTGCGAAAGTCTCACGTCCGGTTTTGAAGACGAGTTGTATAAGGTGAATTCCATTATTCGTATTGACGGGAAAAGGTAGTGACTCATACAGCTTAGTTTAACTTTATAATAAAGGATAAAGCTAAAAAATATTAAACATGACAATTGATTGCCTTATTAAACGGGGTAAATTATGGACAAAATACTGACTATTTCAGAAATTGAAACGCAATTCAGCTCTGAATGGATACTTGTCGATGAACCAAAAACCAACGAAGCCTTGGAAGTGCAAAGCGGCAAGGTGCTCTTTCACAGCAAAGATCGCGATGAAGTTTATCGCATTGCTGCGGCAAAGCACCCGGCACGATTTGCTGTACTTTATACTGGGATGATTCCCAAGGATGAGGCGATTGTGCTATGAGTTTTACATTCAATTCTCACCAAGGGCTAATCATCATTCAAGCTGAATTGACGGGTCCGTTGGGCAATACTATCTTGAGGTTGGCACTGGATACTGGCGCAACAACCTCTTTAGTCAACACGGGCATACTGATTGCTATTGGATACGATCCTGCCCTTGCACCAGATCATGTCAAAGTGACGACAGGTAGCAGTGTAGAGTTTGTCCCACGCATCACCTTGAGCAAAATTTTAGCCTTGGGACAAACACGTACAAAATTTCCAATTCTTGCTCATACGCTGCCACCCAGTTCAGGAATTGACGGGATTCTTGGATTGGATTTTTTTCGTGGGCAAAAGCTATCTATTGATTTTCGTAATGGGAATATAGATTTTGCCTAACTTGCATTTCACATAAGCTTTTTTCTCGTTCCCACGCACCACGCACTCATACACAAGTTTTTTTTTAAGGTTGGTATCAAAAAAATCCTATTTTTTGAAAAAATAGGATTTTTTAGCCAGCGTCACTCTCAAAAAAATTAAAATTCCGCCTCCAACAACATCGTAAACATCGCCCCCTCTCCCGTATTTTCAGCAAAAATCTTACCATTCATCGTATTTTCAATAATGCCTTTTGACATATACAAACCAATACCGCTACCGCCCAGCTCACTTTTTGTCGTACAATGCGCCTCAAAAATCCTCTTGAGCTTATCTTCTGGAATACCACAACCATTATCACGGAACGTGATTTTCGCTTGTCCATCTGCCACAGAGACATTGATATGAATATAACCCTTGTTTATGCCCTCTACCTTAATCGCATCTTTAGCATTATCCAAAATATTCAAAATCACCTGCCTAAATTCATTTGGATAACCCCTAATTTTCACAGCCTTGTCGCCTTCCATAAGAATATTGATATTGTGATGGTCCGCATACAGAGTGCCAAATAAATCAATCATATCCTCAATCGCTGCCATGGCACTGAAAGTGACTTTATTCTGATCGGGCGCGAGAAAATTTTTAAAATTATTCGTCGTCTTATCCATGAACTCTATCTGTTTCTTAGCGAGTTCAACGACTCTGTTCAGTGATTGATTATCCAGTTTTCCTGAGTGATAAGCGCTTTTTATGCCGCCAATGAGCAAACCCAGCACATGTAAAGGTTGTCGCCACTGATGCGCTATCGCGCCCAACATTTCACCCATCGTCGCCAGCTTAGACTGTTGACTCAACAGTCGTTTATTTTCCATTTCCGCTTTTTTGCGCTGAGTCACATCATGAACGATCAAATGAAATAGCCTGCGCTCAGCAATTTCTAACTCACCCCTATACACTTCAACATTCCGTAACTCGCCATTGGCAAGCCGATGTTTAAAATTAAAATAATCGCGCTTTTCTACTTTTGCTCGTAGCACTTCCTGCGCTCTTTCTTCATCTGAAAATGCACTAATATCAGAAAAAAAATTTTTTGATTTTAATTCTTTAATGGAATAACCATAATATTTAGCCGCCGCATTGTTAACGTCAATAATCTTAAAATTTGAACAATCTACAAGCAATTGCACCGCTTTATTATTGACAAACAACTTACGATAATGCTCCTCGCGCTTACGCAATTGTGTTTCAGCCTCTTTGCGTTGGGTAATGTCAATGAGAACACCAATATCCTTTTGGAAAACGCCGCCCGCGTCACAAACCGGTGTTACCAACAAGTGTCCTACAAAAATACTACCATCTTTACGGATATAAGTCCCATCAAGTTGAAAACTACTAATATCACCCATGACAAATTTATTAAAATGTTCCCTAATAGCCGGCATTTCTTCCGGGTGGGTAAAATCAGCCAGCGTCATTTGTGTGAGTTCTTCAGCACTGTAACCCGTCATCTCGCTCCAACGGGCATTGGCTTGTAGCATATGTCCTTGAGCATCGACAAGCACAATTCCCACGCCAGCGTGATCAAAAATAGCCTTAAATCGGGCTTCGTTCCTACGCAAAGCATCCTCAATCTGTTTGCGCTCCGTAATATTCTGCATGATACCCAGCATTTTGATTGGCTGTTGCTTATCATCATATTGTACTGTCGCACATATATGTAGACAGCACACCCTGCCCTCAGGATGTTGAGCCCGGAAATCTATATTAACGGGTTTACCGTTTTTAATAGACTGTTCAAGCGTGGTGATAACTTGTTCTCGATCAGCAGGATGAATACGTTGCTGGAAAATGGCATGGCTAGGCTGTGTTGTGTCTGGGTTCAGCCCTAAGAGATGAAAGATTTCATCAGACCACTTATCCAAATTTTGACCAGTTAAATCCCATTCCCAATTGCCGAGATGTGCGATCTGTTCCGCCTGTTTTATTTCGGCACTGCTGAGCAAATTGGCTAAATCATTGTTAGTGGCCTCTAATTTTTCCACCTTGTCTTGCAATAGTTCCTCATTCATGGACATGATTTTTTTGTCATTTTTTTTCGGGCATAGCTGCCTTGTCTAATAAAAAAAATAGCCACGGCAAAATTATACAAGGAAATGATTTTTTTCAGGAGTGCAAGATTTATCTTGCAAAAAAATTATTTATAATATTATAAATAAAATATAAAAATAATAGCCATTGAGATTATAACTTGAGTCCCTATTATTAGCAGCCACCAGATGCGAGTGCTAATACATTGTAGATCGCAAGGCTAAACTTTTTAAATAACTATTTGTTTATATGGAGAAAATGACTATGCAGATTCGTCCATTACATGATCGAGTCATCGTCAAACGTGTTGAAGAAGAAAGAACAAGCCCGGGCGGGATCGTGATCCCTGACTCAGCTACCGAAAAACCCATTCGCGGCAAAGTGCAAGCGGTGGGCAAAGGCAAAATTATGGATAATGGCGATGTGCGTCCACTCGATGTCAAAGAGGGTGATACCGTCTTATTCGGCAAATATTCCGGCACCGAAGTGAAAATCGACGGCGAAGATATGCTGGTGATGCGCGAAGAAGATATTATGGGTATTATCGAAGACTAATCCATCCACTACTCCATCAACGATTAATTTAGAGGAAAAAATCACCATGGCAGCTAAAGAAGTACGCTTTTCAGATGATGCACGTCAATTAATGATTAAAGGGGTGAGCGTTCTGGCGAATGCCGTGAAAATCACTCTTGGTCCTAAAGGCCGCAACGTAGTGCTTGATAAATCTTTTGGCGCACCGACCATCACCAAAGATGGTGTGTCCGTTGCCAAAGAGATTGAATTAGATAACAAATTTGAAAACATGGGCGCCCAAATGGTCAAGGAAGTGGCCTCCCAGACTTCTGACAAAGCCGGTGATGGCACCACGACGGCTACCGTTTTAGCCCAATCTCTCCTGATTGAAGGATTGAAATCCGTTGCAGCCGGCATGAATCCTATGGATTTGAAACGGGGTATTGATAAAGCCGTGGGCGCAGCGGTAGCAGAATTGAAAAATCTATCTAAAGAATGTGCTGATGAAAAAGCCATTGCCCAAGTCGGTACCATTTCCGCTAACGCTGATGAAACCATTGGCGACATCATTGCAAAAGCGATGGGTAAAGTCGGTAAAGAGGGCGTGATTACTGTTGAAGATGGCTCAGGTTTAGAAAATGAACTGGATATTGTTGAGGGAATGCAATTTGATCGCGGCTACCTGTCCCCTTACTTTATCAACAATCAACAGACAATGAGTACGGAATTAGAAAGTCCGCTCATTTTGTTGCACGACAAGAAAATTTCTAACATTCGTGACATGTTGCCAATTTTGGAAGGTGTCGCCAAGGCTGGCAAATCGCTGCTTATTATCGCTGAAGATGTGGACGGTGAAGCCCTTGCTACTTTAGTGGTTAATAACATTCGTGGCGTGGTTAAAGTGGCGGCTGTTAAAGCCCCTGGGTTTGGTGATCGCCGCAAAGCCATGTTGCAAGACATTGCTATTTTAACCGGTGGACAAGTCATTGCTGAAGAAGTGGGCTTGAGCTTAGAAAAAGCCAGCATAGACGATTTGGGCAATGCCAAGCGCGTGAGTATTACCAAGGAAAACACCACCATTATTGATGGTGCTGGCAAACCCAAAGATATTGAAGAGCGCGTCAATCAGATTCGTGCCCAAATTGATGAAGCCACGTCTGATTATGACAAGGAAAAACTGCAAGAGCGCGTTGCCAAGTTAGCCGGCGGTGTTGCCGTGATTAAAGTGGGTGCCGCGACTGAAGTTGAAATGAAAGAGAAAAAGGCGCGTGTAGAAGATGCGCTCCATGCGACTCGCGCTGCTGTAGAAGAAGGTGTTGTCCCTGGCGGTGGTGTTGCATTGATACGTGCTAAACAAAATGTTAAAGATCTCAAAGGCGATAATCCCGATCAAGACATGGGTATCCAAATTGCCATGCGTGCTATGGAAGAGCCGCTACGTCAAATCGTGGCAAATGCTGGCGGAGAAGCCTCAGTCATATTAAATCAAGTCGCGGCAAATGAAGGCCATTACGGTTACAATGCGGCGACGGGTGAATATGGTGACATGATAGAGATGGGGATTTTGGATCCGACCAAAGTGACTCGCTCAGCTTTGCAAAACGCGGCTTCTATCGCGGCTTTAATGATTACCACTGAAGCGATGGTTGCTGATTTGCCTAAGAAGGATGAGCCAGCAATGCCTGGTGGCGGTGATATGGGTGGCATGGGTGGTATGGGTGGTATGGGTGGCATGGGTGGTATGATGTAATCCGTTCCCCCTCCCCAGTTCGCTTAAATCCTCTGCCTCAATGTGGGCAGGGGATTTTTTTTTGTATCCACTTGAACATCGAAGGATAGGAATATGGCAGGTTTAGTAGCGATTAACAATATTATCGAAGCCAATAAAGACTTGATCCCTGAAAAATATCATTTGCGGGATGGTCGAATAGGTTTGGATATTTGTCAGGATACATTTTGGAATTTATTACTTGGATTGCTTGTGCATGGAACAAAAACGCCAAACATAATCCGTGTTGCTTATGAAAAATTAGCGTTTACGGTGGAGCCGCAAGAATGGCAATTATTTCAGAAGGGATTAGGATTACAAAATGAGCAAGAGATTGAATCTTTTCGTGAGTTACTCAGCACTCTCTTGCGCGGCGAAAAACTTCAAACGGCGTCCGCCTATAGCCCACTGTTGTCGCAATTACCCGATAATACATTGACTCTCATCACATTCATTGGTCAAGCCGCGTTACGTTATTTAGATTCTCATTCGATACGCTTTAATGAGTCTGATTATCCCTATCAAGAAGGAAAACTGACAGAATATTGGTATGATCAGATACATCGTTTGACGAATAAAGCGTTTGACGAAAGAGTACAGTTTATTCCGTTTTCTCAATGGGCGTATATTAGACTCAATCGGCAAAGACTTTATCGTATTTTTATATTTGCCTTCATCTTGCCAGCCAAAAAAGCGATTTCGATTGATCCAGTCAATAATAGATTGCCTTGGTGGAATGAGGTGCCAAAAGAGAGGACGCCAGTCGTCGAGAAAACAACAGAATTGAGTAGTCATCTCAATTTATTTCGATCTCGTTTTGAAAAAAAGCTTTCAAGTGCATTGGATGAATTTGAGTCTTTATGCATGAATACACAAGAAACGGCTATCAAAACCTTGAGTGATTTGTTAGAGCCCTTGTTACGAGCCGAACAAATACCAACGGATGTTGATAAAATGGAAGGGATGACACGGATATTTTTCGACAATCTTGCGAATGGTGAATGGTGTTTAGAAGGAAAAGTAGGAGACATTGTATCAGAAGAAGATAAGGATCGCTACTTAGCTGATCCAAGGTTATCCTCTCAAAATGAGGGGCAATTGTGTATTACACGTTGTGGACTTAAAGTAAATGGTTTTCTTTTATTGCCTCCTTATGTTATGAGGATGAATTCTTGATACACCTGGGGCAACCATAAAGGATTGCCCCTACATGCATTTAAAAAATGAACAAATTGATCCTGAACTAGATAAAAAATGAAAAATCGCCTACTTAGAACAAGTGAAGCCAACCAGTGTACTACAACTCTTTGAAAATGCGTTTAGCTTATCTTGATGAGGATGAAGACATACGGATTACAACGGCACATGGAAGTGTTTTGGATTACTGTAAATGGTAGTTATACTCTTATGAAGCAAAAAATATATATAGAAACCAGTGTCATTGGCTATTTTGTGGCAAGGCCATCAAAAAATTTAGTCGCAGCGGGACACCAAGCTGCCACACAAGATATGTGGAATATGCTGGATGAATTTGATGTTTATATCTCTGATCTGGTCATTCAGGAAGCGTCTCAAGGAGATAAAACACAAGCAGCACTTCGTCTTAACGCATTGGAGCAATTTCAGGTTTTGGAAATAGATGATGACGGTAAAAAACTAGCTCATATTTTAGTGAAACATAAAGCGGTTCCTGATAAATGCCCAGAGGATGCTTTACATATTGCTATTGCTGCTGTAAATGGTATTGATGTTATTGTAACATGGAATTTTAAACACATTAATAACCCATTTACAAAAATGGCTATTAGGCAAGTGATAGAAAACAGTGGTTATTTATGTCCTGAAATCTGTTCACCAGATGAATTTTTAGGAGATGAACTATGATTGATCCTATTGTGGAAGAGGTGCGTTACTTTCGTAATGAACATGCCAAAAAATTTAATTATGATCTTGATGCAATATGTGAAGATTTAAAAAAGCATCAATTAGCATATAGCCATAAATTGGTGAGATTAAAACCTAAGAGAATACCTAACCAACGCATCCCGCCGACCCTTGTGGAGCGTAGTAGCGTAGCAAGGAGTTAGAACGTTTACGACGGTGCTATACCGGATTGGCACTTTGTTTGCTGGAGCAGGTTGCAAACCTGCTCCAGCAAACAAATTCTAAGTAACCCTGAGTTCTCATTAGACGAAGGGATAATGGGTCTCCCTTATACACAATTGTGTGATATTGATACCTCATTTGTTGACATGTCTACAATTGTCTATAAAATTGCTATCTACAGATATAGTGAGCCGAAATGATATTTAAAAATCCTATTTCTTCAAGAAATAGGATTTTTGGGTGGCCATTATTTTTAATTTTTTAAGCCCATTCATCTATAGCCCAGTCCAGTAATCTGTTTTCGCGTTCTTCAATTTCAGCTTTAGTCCAACGTCTTTTGTCAATAATTTCATCCATGAGTTTGAGTTGTTGATTTTCTTT
This sequence comes from Candidatus Thiomargarita nelsonii, assembly GCA_000785145.2. GTDB lineage: Bacteria > Pseudomonadota > Gammaproteobacteria > Beggiatoales > Beggiatoaceae > Thiomargarita > Thiomargarita nelsonii_B. Next base: position 23,170 of record JSZA02000063.1, on the reverse strand, counting down.
GTAAAGCACCCGTTTCTGTTGAAACGTTTTTTTTCCCGCTTTGGCATTCGCTTTAGGCGGTAAGAGTGTCAAATTACCCAAGCGATGAATATGTTCTTGTTGGCTTCTGGCACTTTGCGGGAGTATGTGTTCTATCGTCTGGCTGGCAGAGACTCTCCATATTTGTTGCCAGATTTCTTCACTAAGAGCACTGCCTTGTTTGCGAGAGAGATACTCTTCATAACGATAAAGAAAATAACGTAAATCACTTTCCCAACCATGGTAACAATTTGTCCCGCGTAATTCTGATGCCGCTTCCTCAATGGGATATTCATTTCCAAGCGTGGACACTTCATCAATGATCGTTTTTGCCGGTAATTTTTTATTGGCAATTCGCCAAGCCAGACGAGTGTATTCCTTGGTCCTAGAATCTTTACGGAACATGCCGTAAATCCTAAAAGTCACGTTTTCCCATTGCTTTAGAATTTCTTGGCGTTCATTTGTTGTCAGAGAGGATTTCAACATAATGGATACTGCCAACAATCGTGCGTGGTGATATATCAGTAACGGCTTCTAGCCGCAGATTGTCATGTAATTGCTTTAGAACTTCAGTAATCTCCAGAAAACAGTTTGTCACTTTAACATTTTTTTTATGAGATTGGCACTCTTCGCGAAAAAACTCTATCGCTTTTTCGGCACTCATTATCCGATTGGGTTCAAATTGATCTTCAAGTGTCGCCGCAAATCTCAAAATTGAACGTTCCGTTACTTCGTTTCATGGCCTTGGATTTTTGTGACCCCAATAGTACGGTAAATTTCTCCCCAAAGCTTGTGAAGTTCATCAATCTGTTCATCACGGACATTTTTGTTTGAAGCTTTTTTAAAAGCAATGCCCATCAGCATAGTTTTGCACTTGTCTAACCAGTCGACTTCTAAGCCTCTACTATTCAAAACTTCAAAGACGGTATATGCTGCGCCTTCATCTTCAAGAATATAGAAAATGAAACCCAGTCTATTTTTTATCAGTTGTACAAGAGATAAGCTACCGTATGTCCATTGATTAACAAAGTTTTCACACTCCTTAAAGGCTTCCACAAGACGTTGTGTTGATGTTGTTTTAATCTGATTAGTCTCAGGAATCAAGCCTGTTTCCAGATAATTTCTAAAAATGTGGGAATTATCGTGGTTAGTTTGCAACAAAACTAAACGGTTATCCTCTTTTATCATAAGTGCTTGGATGTCATTTGCCACTTTTTTTTCTTTATCATCTCCGGTGGCTAGGACTTTCTGCAAGGCTTTTAATAATATTATCAAAGTGGTTAAGCGTTGTTGACCATCAACGATGTGAAATACACCATCTACAATTAATGTCTCTTTGCCGATTTCTAAACAGACAATTGTAGCCATGAAATGATGTTTTTCATTGTCAGCACTTTTTTTGAGTTTTTCCAGATCAAGAAAAAGGTCTTTCCGCTGCTTAGTTTCCCAACTATAGGCTCACTGGTAGTTAGGTATTCTGAATAGTCTCTTTTGAAGTAGGTCATCAAACGTTAGATAGTCTGGTCTGATGCTCATTAGTTAATTTCCTCGTTAAGGTGTCCAAGATAAATCTTGGACTCCGGACAAAAATAAATATTTAATGTTTTAATGAAGCCCGTCGCGTCAACTTAGCAAAAAATTCCCGCCTAGAAACTTCATGTTGCCATTCACAACGCTTTTTTTGTTCCTCAATCGCCTTATCGCGTATTTTAATCACATCATTCCAAGCCTTAAAGGCCTCATCTGGCGTATTAAATTGCGCCATAGATTGAATGAGCGGTTGGATAAGATAATGACCCAATTTGGGATGATAATTCAAATGCGCCTGTTCTTTTCCCCCTAAAATAGTGAGGGGTATCGCCGGACCAATGACAGTCATGGGCGCGGTGGCTCGCTCCTTTGCTGCCCAAGCGGGCGGAATGTCTATTTCCGGCTCGCGCACGGGCAAAAAAACGCGCGCCAATGTCCAAGGCGTTAGCAACAAAAAAATGTGCCAAATGTCAGTCTGACGAAAAGCGCGAATTTCTATTGGTAAGTTGTGATTAACCAGAAGTTAAATCATTGGCAAACTTAGGAACCCATTTAGTTAAATGGTCTTGCCACAATGTTTGAAAATACTTTCCGGATTCTTGAGGCTGCTCAGTGGGCAATTTCTGCTCTAATAAATAGGCAGCGCATTCTAGCATAACACCGAGATAATCCGGCAACATATCATCAACCGGCTCCAAGCCAATAGATTGATATATCTGTTCAATTTCATTGCAAGCTGGACCATTCATCACTGAATGACGATAAACGGATTCAAACGGTGGACAAGTGGTTTCTGGATGACCGTTGATAAACAGTTGAGTATGCTCTCCCTGCCAATGCTCTAAGGATATATCCTTCAATTGTTGCACGGATTCATATAACCAATGGTTTTCTTTGGCAATTTCTTCTATAGCCGCTAAACTGTCTTCACCGGGCTTAGCAAGTCAATGCCATTAAGTTAAGCTTTTTTTGTAGGGTGGGTAGAGCGGCTCGAAACCCACCAAACCTTTGAAATTTATAACAAAGGTGGGTTTCGCTATCGCTCTACCCACCCTACAATATCTCTTAACTTAATGGCATTGGCTTAGCAAGTAAGCCTGCGAGGAGACGTAGTTTTTGCGGAGTGATATTTTAGGATAACATGCTTTCTCCTAAATCAGTCGTCAAAAAATGGCCACCCAAAAATAATTATAGGCGCGTTGATTATGTTTTTTTTATCCTTGTTTATATATATATCACAAACAAAGAAAAATAATCAATACGCAAAGTCCCACTTTGAGACCTATCCACCATAAATCCAAATGAAAAAATCATTATCATGGGAACCGAAGATGTCATTAGAAAAGCTGGATAATCGTATATTATGTATGTGTGTCAAAATTGTAAATTTTTCTTGGCACCATTGAACCGTAGGAGTATAATGATAAAAAAAGGTATACATAGGAGGACGTATGAGCGACAGCAATGAAATTGAGAATAACGGAATAGACGGAGAGGATAACATGGGCTCCTTATGTCACGGCTTGACCCAAGCAAATATCGCCTGTTCATTAAAACAGACAAATAAAAATCTTGCCGTTCTAACTGAACTCAGTTTGGATATTAGCCAACATGATCTGAGTGAATATCGACTCGGTGTTAAGAATGAAGTTAAGCCTGATGTTTGCGCTTACTTAGAATTGCCAACCGTACCAGACGAAGAGGTTGATTTAATTTCTGTGTCTCAAATGCCTGAATTAGCCATTGAAATATTATCACCCCGGCAAGCAATTAGTTATTTAATCAGAAAAATAAAAGCTTATTTTGCATTAGGTGTTAAATCATGTTGGTTAGTTAATCCAGCAACTAAATCTGTAACCGTGTATTCACAACCGAAAAAATCCGAAACCTTCGGAATGAGTGTTGAGATGTTCGATAACGTGATGGATATTCGTTTGCCTGTCACAGAAATATTTAGTTAAATTTTCTCGGATCGATGCAAAGGCGGCGTGACAACCGATTATCCTATCCTACAACGGCAACCGGCACCGAGTTTTTTAAGCTCAGTGTCTCAAGTGTCTTTGACATAGACGGCATAAAAAGTGTATTTTCCACCCAACTCCGGCGGGAGTTCAAATTGTAAGATAAGTACCTATTCAGAAAGTATTATATCATTGCACACTTCCCTTCACGGGATCAAAGTACAGATAACCGTGGATAAAATCCAACAACTTAGGGAAAGTGTCACAGTAGTAGTGGGGCTGCGTTTCCCGCTGATTGTGTGGTGAGATTAGGTTTTTCCCGTATTCCAAGAAAAGTCAACATGAATTTGTGTCAAAAACGTATTATCCTTAAAAAACAGTTTATTAGATATATTAATCTTGATTTTTTAACAAAAAAGTGTATAATAATATAATGCGTTGATAGCACCTATTTACTGCAAAAAATTATAAGGGGTTTAGTTATGAGCAAAGAAAAAAAATGGGGGGGAGAACGCAAAGGCGCAGGTAGGAAATCTTCATGGCATACTAAAGGGGGAACATGCACAATTCGTGTCCCTCAGAAGTTAGCAAGCGAAATACTTGAGTATGCGAGGCGTTTAGATAAAAGCTTAGTCTCAAATGTAGGAAACATTAATTAACTTAATAAGCAAATAAAAAATCCTCGATGAACATTTTTCGGATTATAACGGATTTGGGGGCTTGAGACACCGAGTTTTTTAAGCTCAGTGCCTCAAGTTTTTGATTTGAAATGAGTAGCCGCAACTAGCGATTGCTTAAAGTCGTCTCAGCTATTCCAATATAGGACAGCAGCACCAAAAAACTGTCTGTTATTGGGTTTTTACCTTCTTTGACATAGACGGCATAAAAAGTGTATTTTCCACCCAAATCTGGCGGGAGTTCAAATGTTAACATATGATAGCTCTCTATTGTGTTTTTGACGGACTTTCTAAAAACTTGTGGTGTCAGGCTGAATGGCTCAAAGGGGTTGGTGGTCATAAAAAGTAAGTCCTCGCTAGGCATTTCAATGGCTACCCACAAGTCAGCGCTCAAAAAACGGCTCGTGGCACAGGCAACTAAGTCCACTTCTACAATCTCTCCAACGGCGTAGAATTCTTTCAATTTGGTGAAGACTAATTCATCGTCGGTGGTGCTGCAAGTTGGATGGGGAGATTGCTTGTCTGCTTGTGTGATGGTAAAAGTTTGCCCTGCAATGGTCAGCGTACCTTCACGAGTGGCTCCGGTATTTTCCATAATGGCATAAGTGACAGTGCCATCACCGTTTCCGCTACCACCAGAGACGATATTGATCCAATTGAGGTTGCTGCTGGCAGTCCACGGACAGTCGACCGATGCGCGAACGCGAGCCGATCCCGTTTCAGTATTTGAACTGTGAGACTGATTGGTTGGGGTAATGCTATAGCTACAGTTAGTTTCTGTTATAAGTGCTGACACATAAAGGCCAGTGGGTCCAAAACCATTGTCCACTTCAAAACGTAATTCGTTTACGCCTACCTTAAAGAGGTTTGAAGGTGCAGAAAACTGATGCAGTGATTGATAAGTCTTTGCAATTCCACCTGGAGAGTTAATAATGAGCTGACCATTTAAAAGACCCCGTGTCCCATTGTCACTCGACCATTCTCCAGAAATGGACACGCCGTCGGTATTTAACAGCTTGAAAGTATAGATATATATCTACCACTTTGTCCATCTTTGTTTCCGCCAAGTGGGCCAATCCACGCCCCGGATGTTGGTTTTATCCAAGCCTGGTGTGCAGGAATACCAACGGGTATAAGTGGGTTAGAATTATTTGGTTTATAGTAGGTAAAATTGGTGTCTTGATTACCAACACCAGAGGCACCCGTCAACACTGGAATGTCAGCCAGCGTTGGTGGAGCTGCCAACACCCCCAATAACATGGCAATGACTACAAAGGCGAAATTTCTATATCTCATTTTTTACCTCCAATTTGAGTTTCAACAAGCGGCGTCTTATGTCGCCAACAATAAAAAGTATGGACAATTGATCATGGGTTTGTCAACTTATTACCCGCCCATCCCCCTAATCCTCTTGGTGCCGCTTATCTTGATTATGCTGATGGGGGTTGGTGGTTACAAATTTGTCAAATTGTTACCTGCCCATTAGCCTACGAACGACTGCCATAGCGTACCTCAAAAACGTTCTGCATGGTTTCTATTTCATCTGTCGTGAATTCGTGTCCAGCATTGGTGGGAATACCACGCTTCGACAAAATATCCATTATCTCCCATCGAGTCACGCCCGCTAACTCCGCCGCCTGTCCAAGGCTGCACTTATCGCTAAGGTAAAGTTCAATGGCTTGTTCTAGTGTGGCATTTTCTGGTAAAGTTTTTAGCAGAAGATGGTTTAATTGTTGCTTCAACCAATGCTGCTCAGTGATCGGTAAAGACAGTGCTAAATTTAATACTTTTTGTGGTGTTATCGTCTCTGTTGTTATCATCATAACAAATACCTGATTTTTAAAAACCGTCAAAAAAGAAAAACGAAATAACCATAGCTTTTAGTTGCATCGGTGGTTGGACTCACCTGATTTAGAAGTTTGTGATCATAATGAACACAAGAATTGCAGAATCGCGCGGATAAATCAAGGTTTATCCCTTTTATATCCTCTCCCCTTCCACAACAAATAAACCGCCGGCACCACAAACAACGACAACAACGGCGCCGTAATCATCCCCCCCACCATCGGCGCGGCAATTCGCTGCATCACTTCAGAACCCGTACCATGTCCTTGCATAATGGGATATAATCCGGCAATAATCACCGCCACCGTCATCGCTTTCGGGCGGACTCGCAACACAGCACCCTCCATCAGTGCCGCTTTTAAGTCTTTTAAATTATTTAATTGATTATTGGCTTGGTATTCTCTAATGGCATTATCTAAATAGACTAACATTATCACTCCAAATTCTGCCGCAACGCCCGCGAGCGCAATAAATCCAACCCCAACCGCAACGGACATATTATAGTCTAGTAGGAATATGAACCAAAAGCCGCCGACTAAGGCAAAGGGTAAAGTCAGCATCACTAATAACGCTTCAGTCATATTACCAAAGGTTAAATAAAGTAGCAGCAATATGATAAACAGCGTTAAAGGGACAACTTGGGTCAATTTCTCTTTGGCGCGGAGCATATATTCATATTGTCCAGCCCAAGTTATCGAATAGCCTGCGGGTAATTTCACTTGTTCGCGCACCACTTTTTGCGCTGACTGTACATAAGTCCCCACATCTACGCCGCGAATATCGACAAATGTCCAACCATTTAATCGGGCATTTTCACTTTTCAGCATGGGTGGACCATCAACTATTTTAATTTCAGCGACTTGGGCCAAGGATATTTGGGCGCCTGTCGGTGTGACTAACACCAATCCCTTTAAATCTTCCAAATCGTCACGCACTTCTCTCGGAAAACGCAAATTCACCGGATAACGCTCTAATCCTTCTATGGTTTCAGTGATATTCGTGCCGCCCACAGCCGCACTGATAACGGCGTTGATGTCAGAAATATTTAAACCTAAACGCGCCGCTTTCACTCTGTCTGGGGATATTTCAATATAACGTCCGCCCGCGACGCGCTCCGAATAGGCGGAAGTTGTGCCCTCAACTTGCATCACCACTTTTTCAATCTGCCGCCCGATGTCTTCAATCACTTTTAGATCAGGACCTGAAATTTTGATACCCACTGGCGTTTTAATGCCGGTGGCTAACATATCAATGCGCGTTTTGATGGGCATCACCCATGCGTTAGTCACGCCCGGAAAATCGACGAGTTGATCCAATTCCTCAATTAATTTTGCCACCGTCAAACCTTCGCGCCATTCCTCTTCCGGTTTTAATTGGATAATCGTTTCAATCATAGTTAAAGGAGCCGGATCAGTCGCCGTATCAGCGCGGCCAATTTTGCCAAAAACGCTTTTCACTTCTGGCACCGTGGCAATCAATCTATCGGTTTGTTGTAACAATTCTTGTGCTTTGCCGATAGATAAGCCGGGCAAAGTGGTGGGCATGTATAATAAGTCGCCTTCATAGAGTTCGGGCATAAATTCAGAGCCTAAGCCGTCAGCCAATTTTGCCAACCAAGGCTGATCTCCGGGTATGGGGACGATTGTTTTTATACCAAATAAGGGAATATAAACGGTCAACATGACCAAAAAAGCTAAAAAGACAGTAGTACGCGGAAAAAACAAAACCAGCCGGAGTAAAGGTTTATAGATAAAAATGAGCAACCAAGTGATAGGATTAGTTTTTTCACTGGGAATCCATCCGCGAATAAAATAGCCCATTAATACGGGTACGATTGTCACCGCTAAACCAGCAGCGGCTGCCATGGCATAAGTTTTAGTAAACGCGAGTGGGGCAAATAGGCGGCCTTCTTGGGCTTCTAAGGTAAAAACAGGTATAAAGCTTAACGTAATGATTAATAAAGAAAAAAATAGTGCTGGGCCGACTTCACAAGCCGCTGTGGCTATCAATTGCCAATGTTCTGACGATGTGATTTTTTGCTTAGGATGCGCCTGTCGCCAACGTTCTAAGTGTTTATGGGCATTTTCAATCATGACGATGGCAGCGTCCACCATTGCGCCAATGGCTATCGCTATGCCGCCTAATGACATGATATTAGCGTTAATGCCTTGTTGCTGCATAATGATGAAAGAGATGAGTACGCCAATGGGTAAAGTGATAATGGCGACAAAGGCGGATCGCAAGTGAAATAAAAAGATTAGGCAGACGAGCGCGACAACGATAAATTCTTCAAAGAGTTTTTCTTTGAGATTGTTGACGGCGCGTTGGATGAGGGCGGATCGGTCATAAGTTTCTACAATTTCTACGCCTTCTGGTAGTCCTGCCTTGAGTTCTTCTAATTTCTTTTTAACCGCAGCAATGGTGCTTAAAGCGTTTTCGCCATAGCGCATGACGATAATACCGCCAGTGACTTCGCCTTCTCCGTCTAAATCAGCGACGACGCGACGCATTTCTGGGCCGATTTGTACTGTCGCTAAGTCTCGGACTAATAAAGGGGTGCCGGTTTCACTGACAGCAACGGGGATGGTTTCAATGTCTTGGATGGAAGATAAGTAGCCTTTGGTGCGAATCATGTATTCGGCTTCGGCGAGTTCAATGACGGAGCCGCCGACTTCTTGATTGGCATTTTTAATGGCTTGAGTGATGCGTGATAAGGGAATATTAAAGGCGCGTAATTTGTCGGGATCGACAACCACTTGGTATTGTCGCACCATGCCGCCGACGGTAGCGACTTCGGCAACGCCGGGCACGGTTTGCAATTCAAATTTTAAAAACCAGTCTTGCAAACTACGCAATTGAGATAAATCATGTTTGCCGGTGGGATCAGTTAAGGCGTAGGAATAAACCCAACCGACGCCGGTGGCATCGGGACCTAAACGGGGTTGTACGCCGGGCGGTAGGCTAGAGGCGGCTAGATATTCCAAAACTCTGGAACGCGCCCAGTAGATGTCGGTGCCATCTTTGAATATGACGTAAACAAAAGAATCGCCAAAGAAAGAATATCCGCGCACGACTTGTGCGCCGGGCACTGAGAGCATGGTTGTGGTAATGGGATAAGTGACTTGATCTTCGACGACACGGGGAGATTGTCCGGGGTAAGCCGTTTTGATGATGACTTGTACATCGGAAAGATCGGGGATTGCGTCTAAGGGGGTTTGTTGTAAAGATACCCAACCCCAGCCGCTGAGAATGAGGGTGGCGACTAGGACTAGAAAGCGGTTGTGGATGGACCAATTTATTAGGTTTTTTAACATGATGAATTCCTTATGAAAGAAAAAAAAACGAAAAACGAAAATGATTAAAACTCAATCAGATAAAAAACTCACCATTGGTAAGGTTGCTCGCCAAGCCGGTGTGAATGTTGAGACGATTCAATTAGGCGTTTTTTCGTTAGTTGGCGGTTTAGGGGCTGCGGTTGGTGCCTCACTGTGTTGGGCCTTTGGTTTTGTACTTCCGTGTCTTACCAAGATAAAGAGGCCATTGTTACTTTTGACAATGAGATAACTGGCATAGAGGGACTAGCCACAGCCAATGCCGGTTATCCCTCCTTTATCAAGGAACAGTATTTTTCCATTGTGCCTTGGTTATTTTATACAAAACATGCTCCCTAAGTGGATGGCTCTCGGGAATAATTGGGTGTTCAAAGTTGGCACCTGTATTCTGCATACCCAAGCGCACCATAACTGACCATGATTTTTTATTGGAAACCGAGGTAAATGAATAAACCTCGTTTAAGCCTAGTTCTTCAAACGCAAATTTTAGAGCCACCCTAGCCGCTTCAGTAGCATACCCTTTACCCCAATACTCCTTAGCTAAACGCCACCCAATTTCAATACAAGGTGTGACAGGTAATTCATAAGTTGGTTTATGAAGCCCAACAAAACCAATAAATTTGTTTTCGTCAATTAGCTCTACTGCCCAGAAACCCCAAGACCTTTCTGATATTAGCGACTCAAACTTATGAGCCATAGCATTACTTTCATCTTCACTTAAGACGCTGGGATAATATTCCATAACAACGGAATCATAATTTATTTTGGCAAATAATGGAAAATCTTCCTTTTGCCATTGCCTTAACAAAAGCTGGTTTGTTTTAAGCTCGACTATTTTAGTCATTAGTGTAATTTTTTTTCTTTATGATGATGTAGGGGCAATCCTTTATGGTTGCCCTTTCTTTAGTTTATAGAGTTGTTGCGAAATAATTTGTTTAATGTTGGTGTCCCCCACCACTAAACCGCAAAAAACTCGCCTGTAAATTGGCCTCAGAATCAATCAAAAACTGTCCAGACAAGACAATCCGTTCATCCTTTTTGAGTCCCGACAAAATTTCAACCTCGCCTTGACTACGCATCCCCGTTTTAACATCCACTGGCTTAAATCTGCCATCGCCTAAAGCCACGATCACACTTTCACGCTCTCCAGTGACAATGAGGGCTTGTCGCGGAATTTTTAAAACTTCCCCTTTAGGCTTACCGTGAATCTCCGCTTGAGCAAACATATTCAGTTTTAACTGCCCTTTAGGATTATCAAAGCCTAGTCTTACCTTTAAAGTACGGGTTTTCGGTTCAAGTTCAGGATAAATATAATCTACTTTCCCTTTCCAGACGCGCCCGGGCAAAGCGGGTACTCTGATTTTGGCACTCAATCCCGTCTGAATCCAATCCAACTGATGCTCAAAGACTTCAACCATAACCCATATCGTTGATAAATCAACAATGGTGAACATTTCTAAGCTAGGCGTGACATACATACCTTGACGAATATTTAAGCCGATAACCGTGCCAGATTGCGGCGCGAATATAGGCACCTTATTGATAGACTTGTTTTGACGCTCAATTTTTTTAATAATGCTATCGGGTACACCTAACAAACGTAAACGATTTCGTATAGCATTCCGGTATTGCTGGCGATTGATGCTTGTGCCTTTACTGCCAGAGCGTAGGGCGACTAAGAAATCTTGTTGTGCTTCTAAGATTTCTGGAGAATACATTTCCAACAAAGATTGACCTCGTTTTATGGTTTCGCTTTCTCGTCGCATGTAGAGTTTTTCTACCCAGCCAGTGGAGCGGGGGTGAACATGTACCAATTTGTCTTCGTTATAAGCGACATAACCTACCGTTTTGATGTATTTCTGTAAGTTGCCCTTTTTAACCTTTGTGGTCCTTAATCCCATATTTTGGATAATTTCTGGGCGAATAGTGATCGTTGGATGTTTATCTTTTTCGGCATGTTTTTTAGGCGCCATTTTTGGTGGCGCCGGTTGAATTTCCTTTTTTACTAACATCATGCCACAAATAGGACAATTGCTGGGTTCATTTCGCACAATTTGCGGGTGCATGGGGCAAAGGTATTTAGAATCTAAATGCTTTTTGGCATGTTCTAGGGCGTTGTCAGATTTTCCGCAAGCTGTCAATAGCAATGTTGCGGTTAATAAGATAATAAATGTACGCATGAGATTTTCACCTTAATTTAAAAATCCTATTTCTTGAAGAAATAGGATTTTTGGGTGGCTCACTTTCGTCAAGCAAGAGATAAAACAAGATTAAGATAGTCGATGACTTCAAATTCTTTCTCAGAGGTAAAGTATGTGATCGCCTTCTGGATAATTTTTGGTCTAATTCATCAATTTCCACCGATCATCTCGGAAAGTGATGTGCTGTCTTAAACCTTGATTTGATTGTATGATTGAGGAAATTCCGCAGAGGAGTAGGCGATTTATCGCCGTCCAAGTCGCTAAAGCGACTACTAGGAGCCTTGTTTAAGAAATCCTATTTTTCCAAAAAATAGGATTTCTAAAAACGGAACAAAACCATCAGTTGCAAACCCCGTCCAGCTAAATAAACGAATTGATAGTTCGCTCCGCCTGGATTAATGTACTATATCTTTTTTTATTTTACCCTCCCAAAATAAAATCACCTCAAAAATACACGAGCCCCATTTTTACTAGCTTTGGGGGTTTTAGTCTCATTTTTTATTTTGGCAAATTAATATGTTTGATGAAAAAGCGAGCGTAGGATGGGTTAAATGTTGAATTGTAGGGTGGGTTGGGCGGGACACCCGCTAGCCCTAAAATAATTTTGCAAAAAAAGCCAAGACAGACTGGCCCTTTCCGGTGTATCAAGCCCTACGACACTTAAACACTCTACAAGATTACCTTAATGTTTTTGAGGCTTTGAACCAAGCCACATTTTGTCACCCTTGCCAGTCAAATTAACCGCCGCGACGGATGAATTACAAGCAGGATTAGCAATTGTCTATGAATCTTTAGTTGATCCCAATTGTGGGGTGACTTGGTTGCGCCGGAGTGCTATATTGTCCTCGTTCCCTTAGCGAAGCGCTCATCGAGCCGACACAAGTCCATTTACGAGGTTTTGTAGGGTGCGTAGGACCAATGCCATTAAGTTAAGCCAATTTCCATACATGTAGGGTCAATGCCATTGGCGTAGGGGCGGGTGTAGGGGCAATCCTTTATGGTTGCCCTTAACGAAGGTGGCATTGGTGCGTAGGACGCACCCTACAAATATTATTTTATTTCAACTACTTAAAAACTTATGTCTAAGAGAGTGCGCGAGGCAAAGGAATGCCTGCCAGGACGCGGAGCGTCCTGCAAAATTAAGTGCTAGACGCTGCTGCGTTTACACCGCAAACACACGAAATCCCTGATTGCCAAAACAGTTGGGCGCATTATTTATAACACGATGGAGTCCAAAATTTAATTTAAAACTTTCAAAGAAATCCTATTTTTTTAAAAAATAGGATTTCTTAAAGCAATTGTTCATAGCTGTTCATAGGAGCACCACTCATTAAATCTATCTAATTGAAATAATAGGAATTTTAAAGTTGTACGCCATTTGCTGTATCTGTGGCTATCCAGACAACTGATTTGGATAATCCCTGTATAGTTGTCCAGAAAAGTTGTTTCGTCCATTGCGCGGATTTCCCGAAACGAAGTCAATTACTTTTAGGAAAAATCTAATGAATAAAATGACAATCAATCCTATTTTATGGCTTTTAGTTTCATCCCTGAGCGTATCGGCGGCTGATAATACATTTTGTGCTGGTAGGCTCAATCTCAATGCCATTAAATATATAATATATTACAATCAAAGGTATTTTTTAAGAGATAGGTATAACGCACTGCAATTTTTCTACCTTTAACAGTTTCATTGGCAACTGCTAAATTTAACGCCTCACCAAAAGGATTCTTGCCCAATACGCAAAGGCGAAACGGAGCCTTTACGCTGTAAAACGCGCTTTTCGGCCAAACAATAAATTTGCCGTAACTGTACAAAAAAACAGGTAGAGGACCAGTTTGTAAATGCAATGCCATTAAGTTAAGAGATATTGTAGGGTGGGTAGGGGCAATCCCTTGTGGTTGCCCGCGCAACATCGTTATGGGACGCCCAACCCACCAAACATTTGAAACGAAGATCCTGCGTAAATTTATAACAATGGTGGGTGCAGCGAAGCTCTACCCACCCTACAAAAAAAGCTTAACTTAATGGCATTGGTTTGTAAATGACGATATTCAAATCCGGGCCAATCTAAGTTTTTAGGATTAAAATTATCTCTAATAGCCGAGGCAAGCAAAATCACAATAGCCTGTAATATAGAGCTTTTGCCTGTGCCATTATTTCCGACAATAAGAGTTTTTTCATTCACAATCCCGTCAGAATCAGTAAATGAAAAAGTCTGCGGTTGAACAAACTTCTTATAAATTTTGTCATGTAATTTTGTTGATTTCCAAAATGCAATGGCTACCCCAAGCGGAAAGTGTGCAATTCGTGGTAACAAATATAGTGCTGCTACAGCAGACTGCTGATTATTGGCCCACGCACGGCTGGCGGAGCGCAACCCCGGAAAGTCAGGGAATAGATTCAGAAGACTTGGTAGAAGCTTTGGATTACCTGCTGGCAGCACAAATCAATATCCACTGCCTACTGATTGTCCGCAACGGGCAAATGATATTGGATGCCAATTTTTACCCCGGTGACAGCGTGCATAATGTCGCATCCGTTACAAAAAGTATCACCTCAATCCTGACGGGCATTGCAGTGGATAAGGGATTTATCACAACAGACAATCGCCAATGCCGATAAGCAAAAAATCACCTTGGCAAACCTGTTAAGCATGACTTCCGGTTTTGACTGTGGTTATCTGCCTGGAGAACAAGAATTGTTGGCCATGTTTGAAACGCCGAATTGGGTGCAATCTGTATTGGATTTACCCATGCGTACCCCGCAGGCAAACCAGCGGCTTCAAGAAAAAATTATCAGCGTTGCACAAGCGCCGGCACCGGTCAATCCGGCAGCTTTACCTGAAATGGCTGAAATAATTTCAGGAAAAACTTACTTCTCGAATTGATTCACTATCAGGGGAACTGATTCAAGAGACAATCTCTGTGGGACTGGATAATCTATACCGCTTTTCCCCGGGAAGTTTTAGCTTGCCAAAAGGACTGAAAGGCTATTGGAAAACAGACAATCTGTTTGTTTTGTCTATCAATGAGGTTGCAAACATAAGTCACTTTGTACTGGAAATGACTTTTGAAGAGGATAAGGTGACAGTCAGCTTGAGTGATAGGGTGGGGTATTTTCATGACACATTTATCGGCATGAGCCGGGGTTTTCAACCGTAACGTTTTTTTCTTTGAGCCGGAAAAAACGTTACTGAGCATGTTGCAAACATGCTCCGGCGACAGTGTGCGTGGGACGCACCCTACTCTCGCTGCTCTTGAATACCAGTGACTAAAATGCCCAAAATTTTGTCTATATCTGTCAGATAATACTCTTTCAATTCAATCTCAACCACTTTGCCAGTGAGTTTCATAAATTGCCAGGTGGTACCGGTAGTGACTACCCCATAAATGGTAGAAATTTTATTGCCTTCACGTTCATTAAATAATTGTGCGGCTACCATTTCTGCAATACATTGTCCCAGTCCACCTTTTATATTTTCGTTCTTGGCTTCTACTAGCGTTACCACCGGTGCTGCCACAAAGAGTTTTTCTAAAGAACGGCTTAGAATAAAATCGCAATAACCGGTTAAACCTTTTTCCGGTTCTACTTCAAATTCAATCCCTGAAAACAAATTAAAACCGGTGTTCAGTTGTTTTTTAAGCTCAATTAAAATAGGTGTAATAATCATTTCAGAACGGGCTTTTTCAGTATTGCTGGCGAGGGCTAATGGGACATTATATTGCAACATTTCTGCTAAATATTCACTGCATTCGATTTTCGACACTGAGGCAAAAATATCAGTTTCTTCAGAAGTCGTGAGATCAAAGTTTTTTTTAACGGAGGCTAAAGTAAATTGGCTGTATGACATTTTAAAGTCCTTCATAAACGTCCAAAGCTAAAGCTTTGGACTCCGGCTCCAGATTTTACGCAACTACGCACCAGATGTCCACTACTTAAAATATTGCCATCCTAAAATGTGCGTGGGACGCACCCTACACTTGCTACACTTGCTACGCAGGTCTGATTATTTAGGGACAAGTCTATTTTGTAGTATAATACTGCACTCCAAACAAAGCATGGTACTAAACATCATCCTTTCCACAGTTCACTGATAATTGATAGGTGATAAATTGATAAGTGAGCAATAATGACAAAACGTACTGATTTAAAAAGTATTTTAATTATTGGGGCAGGCCCCATTGTGATTGGTCAAGCTTGTGAATTCGACTATTCTGGCGCACAAGCTTGTAAAGCTTTGCGAGAAGAGGGGTATCGCATCATACTGGTTAATTCCAATCCCGCCACCATTATGACTGATCCTGAAATGGCAGATGCGACTTATATTGAGCCGATTCAGTGGCAAACCGTGGCTCGCATTATTGAGCGTGAGCGTCCCGATGCCTTGTTGCCAACAATGGGGGGACAAACGGCTCTTAATTGTGCCTTGGATTTGGGGCGTGAGGGTATTTTAGATCAGTTTAGCGTAGAAATGATTGGTGCCAGCATTGCGGCCATTGAAAAAGCTGAAAATCGGGAAAAATTCCGTGACGCTATGCAAAGTATTGGCTTGGAGATGCCTCGCTCCTTTATTGCTCGTCAGATGGATGAGGCTTTTGAGGCGCAAAATGAAATTGGCTTTCCTGTGGTAATTCGGCCCTCTTTTACCTTGGGCGGCAGTGGGGGCGGCATTGCCTATAATCGTGAAGAATTTACCCTTATTTGTGAACGGGGCTTAGAATTGTCCCCTATCAATGAGTTGCTGATTGAGGAGTCTGTACTAGGGTGGAAAGAATTTGAAATGGAGGTGGTGCGGGATCGTCAAGATAATTGTATCATCGTTTGTTCAATAGAAAATTTCGATCCAATGGGCGTGCATACGGGAGATTCTATCACCGTCGCGCCGATTCAGACGCTCACTGATAAAGAATATCAAATCATGCGTAATGCCTCAATAGCAGTGTTGCGCGAAATCGGTGTTGATACCGGTGGCTCTAATGTGCAGTTTGCGATAAATCCCAAGGATGGGCGCATGATTATTATTGAGATGAATCCGCGCGTTTCGCGCTCATCAGCCTTAGCATCTAAGGCAACCGGTTTTCCAATCGCCAAAGTGGCCGCCAAACTGGCAGTGGGTTATACTTTAGATGAACTCGCTAATGAAATCACTGGCGGTGCAATGCCTGCGTCGTTTGAGCCAACCATTGATTATGTCGTCACAAAAGTGCCCCGTTTTACCTTTGAAAAATTTCCACAAGCCGAGCCCTTGTTGACAACTCAAATGAAATCGGTCGGAGAAGTGATGGCGATTGGGCGCACTTTTCAGGAGTCGTTGCAAAAAGCTTTGCGTGGCTTGGAAACGGGCGTGAGTGGGCTCGATGAGCGTCACGAAGAGTTGCGCCATCAATTACAAAAGCCTGGGCCTGAACGTTTATGGTATATTGCTGACGCATTTCGCTTGGGTTGGCGTATCGAAAAGGTACACAAGTTAACAGCTATTGATCCATGGTTTTTAGTCCAAATTGCAAATTTAGTGGATGAAGAAACCAGTCTATGTATTGGCTGCTTGGAGAATATGGACGCGGATAGGCTCCGTGCCTTGAAACGTAAAGGTTTTTCAGACCATCGCTTGGCCCAATTATTGGGCGTGAATGAAAAAACTTTTAGAGAGTTACGCTACCATCATAAGGTGCGCCCCGTTTTTAAGCGTGTCGATTCTTGTGCGGCTGAATTTGCTGCCAGCACGGCTTATATGTATTCCACTTATGAGGAAGAATGCGAGGCTTGCCCAAGTGAGCGTGATAAAATCATGATACTGGGCGGGGGACCAAATCGCATTGGTCAAGGGATCGAATTTGACTATTGTTGTGTGCAAGCCGCTCTTGCCTTGCGAAAGGATGGTTATGAAACCATTATGGTCAATTGTAATCCTGAGACGGTATCTACTGATTATGATACGTCTGATCGCTTGTATTTTGAGGCGTTGACCTTAGAAGATGTCTTAGAAATCATTGAAGTAGAAAAACCTAAAGGGGTCATCGTTCAATATGGTGGACAAACGCCCTTAAAATTGGCGCGGGCACTAGAGGCGGCAGGTGCGCCGATGATTGGGACGAGCCCAGATTCGATTGATTTAGCCGAAGATCGTGAACGTTTTCAACAGTTAATCCAGAAAATGGGTTTACGACAGCCCCCTAATCGTACTGCCCGCACGGCTGATGAGGCTTTAATACTCGCTGAAGAAATTGGCTATCCGTTGGTTGTCCGCCCCTCTTATGTGTTAGGCGGACGGGCGATGGAAATCGTTTATAATAAGGAAGATTTAAAGAATTATATGGATAAAGCCGTCGCCGTCTCCAATGAGTCACCCGTTTTATTGGATCGGTTTTTAGAAGATGCGATAGAGGTGGATGTGGATGCGGTGTGTGACGGTGAGCGCGTTTTGATTGGTGGTATCATGGAGCATATTGAGCAGGCGGGCGTACATTCTGGTGACTCGGCTTGTTCATTGCCCCCTTATGGCTTATCGCCTATGATACAAGATCAATTGCGGGAACAAATGACTGCTATGACAAAAGCCTTAAATGTGGTAGGATTGGTCAATGCCCAATTCGCTATTCAAAATCAAAGCATTTTTGTTTTGGAAGTGAATCCACGCGCCTCACGTACAGTGCCCTTTGTTTCTAAAGCCACCAGCCTGTCTTTAGCCCAGATAGGGGCTCGTTGCATGGTTGGACATAGTTTAGCGGCGCAAGGTATCACGCAAGAATGCGTTCCCAGTTATTATTCGGTTAAAGAAGCCGTTTTCCCCTTTGTCAAATTCTCCGGTGTTGATCCTTTACTGAGTCCCGAAATGAAGTCAACGGGTGAAGTGATGGGAGTTGGCCGTAGTTTTGGGGAAGCCTTTGCTAAATCACAATTGGCAGCGGGGACTGATTTGCCACGCTCTGGTTTAGCCTTTTTGAGTGTACGCGATGCCGATAAAAACGCTGCCGTTGATGTGGCAAGGGAATTGGTAGGCTTGGGTTTTGAATTGTTGGCAACGGGGGGGACAGCAGAACTTATTGATTCCGCTGATATTCCTTGTACAATTGTCAACAAAGTCACTGAAAGTCGCCCCAATATTGTTGATAGGATCAAAAATGATGAAATTAGTTTTATTGTCAATACGACGGAAGGTAAACAGGCGATAGCAGATTCTTTTGCTATTCGCCGCACGGCATTACAGTATAAAGTGACTTATACGACGACAATCGCGGGTGCGAGAGCGACTGTATTGGCACTCAAAGCATTAGATGCCACCGATGTTAATTGTTTACAGGATTTACATAAAGAATTACAGGGGATAATAAGCGCATGACAAAATCACCCATGACAACCCGGGGCGCAGAAAAGTTGCGCGAGGAATTGCATGAATTAAAAACGGTAGCACGTCCTAAAGTGATCCAAGCCATTGCTGAGGCGCGTGCGCTTGGGGATTTAAAGGAAAATGCTGAATATCATGCAGCGCGTGAACAACAAAGTTTTATCGAAGGACGTATTGCTGAAATTGAAGGCAAGCTGTCCAATGCAGAAATTATTGATATTACAAAACTCAATGCTGGCGGTAAAGTCGTTTTCGGCGCGACGGTGGAGTTGATGAATGTCGAGACTGAGGAGGAGGTGACTTATCAAGTCGTTGGTGATGATGAGGCTGATATTAAAGCTCATCTCATTTCGATAAGTTCTCCCATTGCCCGCGCTCTGATAGGTAAAGAAGAGGGCGAAATCGCTGTTGTGCAAGCACCTGGGGGTAAGAAGGAGTATGAAATTTTGGATGTGAAGTATATTTAGCAACTTTTTTCGAGGCGGAGCACGAACGAAGCTCCGTTTTGGGTTTGGAGAATTCTGACGCTACCAAATAATACACGCCAGCAATAGGTTTGCAAGGATTTGCATAATCTGGGCAAGAGCAACTCGTCTTAAAATATTTACTGCTCCGTGGCGTGGATTGGCAATCGGCTTTTTTAAAATAAAAAAATAATGACTTTGAAGAATGGCAATAACAGTGAATATATGGGAGAAATGATATGATGGTAACCAAACCCCAATCAAAAAGAAAAGTCCCCCCGGGTAGCCCTCTTTTCCCCGATATACCACGACTTTCTAAGCAAGAAATCGCACGACGTAAGGCGGAAAATGAGGCTTTTGGGCAACGTTGCCAAGCCATTTTTGACCAAGTGGCTCCTCAATTAAGAGCTGATCATTATGATTGGTCAATTCATATTGAGCCAGACAGTGGGGACTATTTTATTGACCCAGATTCAGAAGTTTGTTTCCAAAAAGCGCTGCAAAAACATCCAAGCGCAAAAATCATGGAAATGTGTTTAAACGAAACCGGGGCGTGTGGTCGAATATGATTGAAGGTAACATTAACAGTCAGGGCGAACTATTTTTTGAGATAGGTTTAATAGCAAGTGATAAATCGATTATGTTCGCCCCGGCCATACTTGACACGGGCTTCACAGATTGGTTAGCCATGAATATTCAAGCGATGAAGCCGATATTAAAGCCAATCTCATTTCGATAAGTTCTCCCATTGCCCGCGCTCTGATAGGTAAAGAAGAGGGCGAAATCGCCGTTGTCCAAGCGCCTGGGGGTAAGAACAATGCCATTAAGTTAAGACTATGTAGGGTGGATTAAGCGATAGCGTATCCACCGATATTTATATATCTATAATTTAACTTAATGGCATTGATCGCCTAACAGGGGCAACCATAAAGGATTGCCCCATGAGCCGCCGTGATGTTTTGTAGGGGCAATGCCCTAGTGGTTGCCCCTGTTAGGCAATGGCATTGACGCTCTGCGTCGCGTGTTGTCACACCAACACCAAATTATCCCGATGAATCAATTCAGGCTCATCGACATAACCAAGAAGTGTTTCAATTTTGTGACTCGGCTGCCCTAATATTTTATGAGTTTCCTCGGCATTGTAATTCACTAAACCACGCGCCACTTCCTTTCCATCCGGGCTAATACAAGCCACCATATCTCCCCGTGCAAATTGTCCCTCTGCACGAGTCACTCCAATCGCTAACAGGCTTTTGCCAGAATGCCGTAAGACTCTCTCCGCTCCCTCATCTAAATATAAGCGACCACGCATTTTGAGGTGTGATGCGAGCCATTGTTTTCGTGCTGCTAGAGGTGCTTGGGCGGGGCGCAATAAGGTGCCTATATTTTCCCCTTTTTTAATCCGTAAGAGTACGTCGGAAACTCGACCAGAGGCAATGATCGTTGCTGTGCCTGAGCGAGCCGCTAGGGTTGCTGCCCTAATTTTGGTCAACATGCCACCCCGCCCCAGATGACCACCTGTGTCACCCGCCATCGCTTCTAAACTGGGTTCGCCAGCATAAGCTTCTTGAATCAATTTGGCGCTTGGATCGATGCGTGGATCACGCTCATATAAGCCTTGTTGATCGGTGAGTATCACCAACAAGTCGGCTTCTATCAGATTAGCCACTAAAGCTGCCAAGGTGTCATTATCACCAAAGCGAATTTCTTCTGTTGTAACCGTGTCGTTTTCATTGACAACCGGCACGATCTCTAAATTGACAAGCGTGCGTAAGGTGCTGCGGGCATTGAGATAGCGTTGGCGATTGACTAAATCGTCATGGGTTAACAAGATTTGTGCCGTGTGCAGTCCATGTTCTTGAAAAAAAGATTCATAAGTTTGTATCATGCCCATTTGTCCGAGGGCAGCGGCGGCTTGTAATTGGTAAAGGGCGGTAGGGCGTTGTGTCCAGTTTAGGCGTGTCATGCCCTCAGCAACCGCGCCAGAGGAGACTAATACTATTTCGATATCGGTTAGGGCAGCCATTTGTGCAACCCAGTTTTTTATCGCTGTTTTGTCTAATCCGCGCCCGTCGTTGGTGAGTAAGGCACTGCCTATTTTGATAACCCAGCGTTTTCCTAGTTTTTTGCGTTTGT
Organism: Candidatus Thiomargarita nelsonii; assembly: GCA_000785145.2. Taxonomy (GTDB): domain Bacteria; phylum Pseudomonadota; class Gammaproteobacteria; order Beggiatoales; family Beggiatoaceae; genus Thiomargarita; species Thiomargarita nelsonii_B. The sequence goes on along the minus strand of JSZA02000063.1, from coordinate 1,657 downwards.
TCATACAGCATATAGATTCGAGTCAATAAAGCAAGGTATTCCCTCGCTATAGTATTTCAGAAAATAGGAGTCCAAGATTTATCTTGGGACAGCCAAGATAAATCTTGGACTCCTAGCAAAATCTTTATCTGAAAAGCTATATCTCGTTTGAGATTTTTAATTGGTTAAAAATGGATTATACTATAGCATTTCAGAAAAATGTCACGCTATGAAAACCAACAATCTATATAAAAAATTGGAACAATCTATTGCTGGAGAAGTGCTAGTAGATTTAGCTTCCAGACGACTTTATGCGACAGACGCTTCGATCTATCAAGAAATGCCTAGAGCCGTTGTCCGCCCAAAAAATAAAAATGACTGTATAAAAATTGTAAAATTTGCCCATCAACATCATATCCCGCTCATTCCTAGAGCAGCAGGGACAAGTACTGCCGGTCAATGTGTAGGTAACGGCATGGTTGTTGATGTTTCGCGTTATATGACTCAGATTCTCAGTGAGATCAAAAACAATACGATCCGCGTACAGCCCGGCGTTATTCTTGACGATTTGAATGATTTTGTCTCTCAAAAAAATCTGATATTTGCCCAAAACATCTCTACCTCTAATCGCTGCATGATGGGGGGTATGATTGGCAATAATGCCTGTGGCTCACATTCTCTCCTCTATGGTACCACCCGCGATCATGTTATCGAAATGGAAACCGTGTTATCAGATGGCTCGGTGGCGCGATTTGGGCCATTAGATGAATTAGAAAACAAACTCAAGCAAGCTGGCTTAGAGGGTGATATTTATCGTTCAATCTACCATGCGATTGATACCGAAAGCATCAAAAAACATTATCCTCACCCAGAAATTATCCGCCGCAATACCGGTTATGCCTTGGATTATCTTGCTAATCATCAGCCTTGGAATAAATCCGGCAAACCTTTCAATCTAGCCCCCTTTCTATGCGGCTCAGAAGGCACACTGGTTTTGCTGACTGAAGCCACATTACAATTGGTGCCCATACCCAAACAAAAACTCTTAATCTGTGTACATTTCGTCGATTTAGTCAAATCCATGCGTGCCACCGTGGCAATGCTGCCACACAATCCCGCTGCCATAGAATTAATTGATCAAAGAATATTAGAATGCACTAAAGATAATCTGGAGCAGTCTCGTAATCGTTTTTGGATTCAGGGAAATCCACGCGCCGTCTTAGTCATTGAATTGTTTGATGATGAGCCTTCGGTATTAGAACAACGCGCCCAAGTTCTCATACAAGACTTACAACAACGAGGGCTTGGTTATGCTTATCCAATCATCAGAGATGAGCAACGTCTGGGCACTACGCAAGGCAGGGCTTGGGCTGCTGATGGGCATACGCAGTGAAAAAAAGGCCGTTAGTGTTATTGAAGATACCGCCGTCGCAGTGTCGGATCTGCCCGCTTATGTGACTAAAATCCAACAAATTATGGCAAATCACAAGACGCCGTTTATTTGTTATGGACATGCCTCAGTGGGTTTATTGCATTTGCGCCCAGAATTGGATCTCAGGGAGGACAAAAAAACGTTTTTGAGTATTAAGGAAGAATTTTATTCTATGGCGCGATTTAAAGCCGAATTTTTGCATCACTACCATCACAAAAAAGGGATTGGACTCAAAACCAGATTATT
>JSZA02000067.1 GCA_000785145.2 Candidatus Thiomargarita nelsonii | reverse complement strand
GCCAACCGAAAACGTCTACAATTTTACCGTTTGAGCAAAGCACGGGGCGTTTATAAAACCATCAAACCACAAAAAGGTGGCATTATCAAATCCAAAGTACTACCCGGTTTTCAATTTCGGATTGAAGATTTATTCACCAAACCGTCTCCTGATGAGATGATTAATGACAAAGTTTATCAAGATTTTGTCTTGCCCGGCTATTTGAAGGAAAAACAGGCACGCCAAGCGGAAAAACGGGCGCGTCTTCTGGCAGAAGAACAGGCACGTATAGCCATACAGAAAGCCGAACAACGTACTAAACAATTAGCCGAACAACTGCGAGCTTTGGGAATTAAACCTATACTATGATCAAAGCCATATCGTGTCGGGCTTGCGCGTGGGATTGCCCCTACATAATAAATATAACGGTTTGTAGGGGCAATCCTTTATGGTTGCCCTCGGCACGATATGGCAAATTGGATGGCTCACTACCAACATTAGTACAACTATTCGTTACCCAAGTAATTGAATTCATGGTTCATTATCGAGACACAATGGGGCAATCCCTTGTGGTTGCCCCTGTCATTGGTTTAAAACACCGGAACGATTAAATTGGATGGCTCACTATACTATACACCTTCACAATTTGAGCTGTTGTCATTTCGTTGTCATTTACTGGCGTTACCAGAGGTGCGGTTTACTGGCGTTACCAGAGGTGCGACGTCAGGAGAAATTTTGATAAATCTTGTTGAAATTGTTCAATATTTCTCCTCTTGTCGCACCTCTGGTAACGCCAGTAAATGACAAAAAAGTTCAGTTTATGACGGTGCTCAGTATGCCATAATAAATAAATCGATCCAAAATTAACTCGAACCGAGCACTCGCGTTTAAAATGAGGATTTTGCCCAAAGCTAACTGATAACTAAAAAATGTCTGATTACCGCATCTACGTCCAAGCCCGTCAACAATCACTGGCTCCTAAAACCCTTGATAGCCGCGTGCTGCTCATTTTAATAAACTTATCGCGTCAGCTGGTTGGTGTTAAGATTGTCCGTCGTATTTATTGTTATTTCTACGAGAATCATTCTAAAACTAGATTTGAGCCATTTTTGTTAGAAACAAGTATATAACACTACTATAAAATTATATCTGAAATTTGTCAAAGCGGATACCCCTTATTTTTTATATTATGATAAATTATTGATTTTACATGGATTGACGGAATAATGGGATTGGAACTTAAAATGAGCAACAAAAACAATTTTAAATTCACAATAGAATCAGGCAAAGCTGAACGCCATTATTGGACTTATGGCGTTATCGAGAATTATTTTATATTCTAGCTTGGCGTGATATTGCGGTATTATAAAAACATCACTTCATCTATAGAATATCATAGAATTCCATAGTATCAAATACTATAAAAATATTTTGAAAAAAAACTTGCACCCGATCGAAAAAATGATTAGAATGCATTCGCGTTTGTCACCAGTGTGCCTTTTGAGTTGTCCGTGACAAGGAGAGAGGATGACCACCTGGTGAGAGACAAACCACTGGTTTAGCTACCCTTCGCCCCGGTGCCCGTAGTCGATTTCTCCCGTTGGTCGAAAGGTGGGCTAGAACTGCACCACCTTGGTGTCGAAAGATAGGTTGGCAACAACCGACAGTCAATCAGCCCACTTAAGACCTCATCTATAAAATTCTATAGATGAGGTAACTATGTTGACATTACCTTTTTTTTATTACTTGGCTTTTTGGGTGCAGGGCTTTATATTACGGCACTTAATGTTAAATATAGAGATTTTCGTTTTGTCGTTCCTTTTATTGTGCAATTGGGATTATACATTTCGCCAGTCGGATTTAGCACAACCATTGTGCCAGAAAAATACCAACTTCTCTATTACCTTAACCATAAAGTAGCGGTGATTGATGGTTTTCGCTGGGCAATTAGTGGGGGGGCAAACGGCATTTAATCTGATAGAACTTGGCGTTTCCATTGCTGTGGTTTTAGTTTTGTGTATTGTTGGTACATTTTAGAAAAACAGAAAAAACTTTTGCGGATGTTATCTAAAGTTATGAAAATCATGAAAAAAATATCTGGCTAACTGATTCTTTCATTCTGCTTTGGTTAAGGAAACTAATAATATGCTTAAAAAAATTTATATTCATAATATTCGCGCTTTTGAAAAACTTAATCTATTTATTGTCAACAAAGCGAGTTGACGCTGTTACAGTCCATGAAGCAAATGGCGGAGAAAAAGAGGTATTCAAAATGTCAATGAGCAATAGAAGTTTTGAACACATTTTAAGCAATTTACAACTAGAATTATTAAAATTATATGCTAATAATATTTCTGAGAATCAGTTAATTGAAATCAAATTATTACTAGCAAACTATTTTGCTCAACAAGCCACTCATGCAATGGATAAGCTGTGGGAAACACAAGGTTTGACGGAGCAAACTATGATTGAATGGACAAATGAACAGAACCGACTTCACAAAAATCGTACTTGATACCAATATATTAATCGCTATCATTGGCAGGAAATCACCTTTTCGGTGGATTTTCGACCAGATTATTGCGGGAAAACTGGTTTTATGTGTGTCCAATGAGATCTTATTAGAATATCAAGAAATTTTGGAGAGAAAAACCAACCCAGAAGTGGCTAACAATCTGATTAATTTTTTAACCGTTCATCCCTCTGTCATAAAAACAGATATTTTTTACCAATTTCGTTTAATTTCTCAAGATGAAGATGACAATAAATTTGTAGATTGTGCCATTGCCGCTAATGCCGCTTACTTGGTTTCTAATGATAAGCATTTTCGGGTTTTGAAAGACATAGAATTTCCCAAAGTTAAGATTTTAACTTTGCCAGAATTTGTACAACAATTTAGAGGATAAATCTTGGACTCCGAACGTCAATATTAATATGAAAATTTCTTGGATGGTTTCAAAACCATTAAACACTTGGAAAATTTCCAAAGCTAAAGCTTTGGACTCCAAGTACCTTTGATGTCAAGATCAAAAAACTTGAACTTCGAGTATTAAATAAATTAGAAAAGTTTGAATTAATAGACAATATTGATATGTGGATTGATTTCAGAAAACTTAGATGCTAAAAATAATGAGTAAATTAACCCCTATAGTTCTATTCACCTACAACCGCCCCAACCACACACGCCAAACAGTAGAATCTCTACAAAAAAATCACCTAGCACAAGAAAGCCAACGGTTCATCTACTCAGACGCGCCAAAAAACCAAGCGGCTAAAGAAAAAGTAAAAGAAATTAGGGAATACCTAAAAACAATAGATGGCTTCAAAAAAGTTAGCATCGATATTTAAAAAAGAATATTCGGATACTTGAGAATGACACCATGAATACATCTAAAACCGTAAGCGATTTCAGCCAACTGGTAACCAACATTCAGCAAATTCATACTGAGTTATCAACGCAAGTAAGTAAAGCGGTAAATGTTAGCCTGACTTTGCGTAACTGGTTGATTGGTAGTATATCCATGAGTATGAACTGAACGGCAGTGATCGAGCCGCTATCACCAATTTTATGAACTTTATCCGCAAATAGTGGAGGCCCTACCAGCACCATTTAAAAACTTATTGCCGGCAAATGCTATAACTCAAAAAGTGGGTACAGCGTCCCCACAATTAAGCCAAGCAACTGAACCGTTAGTTTTGGCTCTTTCTTACAGTCATTTTGAATTGCTGATAAATATAGATGATGATACCAAACGAGCTTTCTACGAAATAGAATGTCTGCAAGGTCATTGGTCAGTTCGAGAATTAAAAAGACAAATAAACAGTTTATATTATGAGCGATCCGGCTTATCATTAAATAAAGAAAAGCTTTCGATTCTGGCTCATCAATTTGCAGAACCAGCCGGCATCACACACGCTATTCGTGATCCTTATGTCTTTGAATTCCTTGGCTTGAAAGCCAAAGAGGTGATGAGTGAATCACATTTGGAAAATGAACTGCTTAATAATATTGAATATTTTTTACTGGAACTAGGGCATGGCTTTTGTTTTGAAGCCAAACAAAAACGCATTGTAATTGGTGAACAGCATTATTTTATTGATTTAGTTTTTTATCACCGAATTTTGAAATGTCATGTTCTCGTGGAATTAAAACTGGCAGAGTTTAACCATGAAAATATTGGACAATTAAATACCTATTTACATTGGTATAAGAAAAATGTGATGACTGACAATGATAACCCACCTATTGGTATTTTACTTTGCACCGATAAAAATCATGCTTTAGTGGAATATGCTCTAGCCGGGATGGATAATCAACTTTTTGTCTCTCAATATCAGTTAGCATTACCCAAAAAGGAAGAGATGCAAAAATTTATTGAGGCTAAATTGCGAAATATTATAGATGAATAAATTTAAAAAAGGTGCATTGTCAAATAGGCATGATTTAACCCTATGAACGTTATTATTACAAAATCACACCGTCTTAATCACCGGCTCCTCACATCAATGCCACCTTCGTTAAGGCAAACCTACGGGGCAGTCGACGTTTCCCCGCCGCTTAATTTTTACTATAATTTACAACTACCTGCGAGGTATGGTTCTCCTCGTCGGTCTGATTTGGGGAGCGTTATCTTAATGGCATTGGCTCCTCACATGGCATCGGCAAAGCCATTGCGGAATGTTTTCTTCAAGAACAGGCAAAAGTCATTCTTACTGGACGCGATGAAAGTATAATCTCGGTGGGACTACGTTATTTCAATGTTTATGGCGTTCGTCAAAACCCAGAGTCACCGGAGTGATTTCAATTTTGGTTGCTCGACTTTTGAAAATTAAACCGATTGTGATTTATGGCGAGCAGACTCGTGATTTTATTAATATTAAGGTTGTCGTGTCGGCTAATATTCTATCTATGAATGCAAATCAACAGGGTGCCCAGTTTTTTTCACCTTATTTTCAGGCTCTTTGTCATTTAGCACAGCGAACTTCGTTGCGACGAAAGGATAAATCTTAAAACTAACTTTTAATGTGATTGATTTTATTTGAACTTCTTAGCAATTATAACTTTTAGAGCTTATTACCAAACGCTATAGTCCAATAGATTGTGAAATTTTTGCCTCTCAGTTTTTTGTGATGAATACAATTTTGTACAAATAAATTAATGTCATAAGCAATATGAAAAATGCGGCAAAAAATCAAGCACCACCAAGGCTTCAAAAAATACCGGTGTGGCATGGTGGAAAAACCAGAAGAATATCGTTGGTGTTTAATGCTAACTGTAAGGACAATCCTTTCAGGTTCCCCTTAACTTAATGACTAAGGTGACAAAAATGCCATTAACTGCCCTAAAAACAAAAATCCAAAAATGGAGAAGATAGCTACACCCAGTTCAAATTTAATTTTGACGGGCAAATCCCTTGTGACAGCCACGCTGCTTGGCTGTTTTTAATTAGTTTATTTCTCAATTAGTTGTACTAAATCTATCTTGAATTCCTGATTTTCTACCCAAAGTTAACTCGAACCGAGCACTCGCGTTTAAAATGAGGATTTTGCCCGTCAACAATCACTGGCTCCTAAAACCTTTTAAAAAACTTATCGCGTCAGCTAGTTCGTGTTAAGATTGTCCGTCGTATTTTTTGTTATTTCTACGAGAATCATTCTAAAACTCGATTTAAGCCATTATTTTTATAAACAAGTATATATAACACTGCTATAAAATTATATCTGAAATTTGTCCAAGCGGATACCCCTTATTTTTCACATAATGAAAAATAATTTATTTTACATGGATTTACGAAATAATGGGATTGGAACTTAAAATGAGCAACAAAAATAATTTTAAATTCACAATAGAATCTGGCAAAGCTGAACGCCATTATTGGATAGACTTATGGCGTTATAGAGAATTATTTTATATTCTAGCTTGGCGTGATATTGCGGTACGCTACAAGCAAACCATCATCGGTATTTTATGGGCTGTTATTCGCCCGCTATTGACAATGATGATTTTTGTAGTAGTATTTGGAAAGATTGCTAAATTGCCAAGTGAAGGTGTGCCTTATCCTATTTTTGTTGCTATGTTGCCTTGGACATTTTTCTCAACAGCATTTTCAGATGCCCGTCTCAGATCGAAATTTTGTTGTTAAATATAGAAACATATAGAAATATTTCTTTAAAGAAGAACACGGGAACGATCAACCCATTATCCCCTCGCCGGGGTAACATTACTTGCTTGAACCCATTTTTGTTAACGTGGAAGGCTAACCACTCAAGCAAGCTTTTATTAAAATACTAGAACTCCTACAAGGATGTCAAGCATTTTTTTTAGAATTCATAAAATTATAAATATTTTTAGGTAAATACGTGAGTTCGACTTATTTTTCAACTAGTTAAAATAATAAATAATATTTATTAACACAATAAAAATTAATAATTATTTTTTTATAAAAAATAATTGTAGAAATTAAAAAAAAATAAACTTAATAAACACCAAAGGGACTTCACATGGATATTACTCAAATTTTTTGTGATTTTGACGTGAGTTGTCAAAATGCTGAACAAACCTTTAAAAACTCTTTCCCTGAAGCTCCTTCTCCTCCATCTTGGCCTTCTAAATTATCTCTCAGCGAAGTAATGACTATTTTGGTTATGTACCACCACATAAACGGTTTTCTGAATTTTAAGTCCTTTTATCAACTTTATATTGGTTCCAGCTATGGAAAAAGTTTATTTCCATAGGCTGTGAGTTATTCAAGATTTGTCGAATTAATTCCATTAGCATTAATTCCATTGGTTAATTTAATGAATACACGGGTTGGTTCTGGAACCGGTATTTCCTTCGTCGATTACTTCGTTTCAACCAAAATAGTGGTATGTCACAATAAAAGAATAAATTCTAACAAAGTTTTCAAAAAATTAGCATCCAGAGGTCAAAGTACAATGGGTTGGTTTTATGGATTTAAATTGCATCTTATCATCAATAAGAAAGGAGAAATATTAGCCGGGATCGTTCCTCCTGTTGATGATCGCCAACCGATTCCTTCGATGACAGAAGGTCTTACTGGAAAATTATTTGGTGATAAAGGGTATATTTCAGAAAAACTTACTAAACTTCTGTTAGAAGGAGGGCTTCAACTGATTACACCAATCAAAAAGAATATGCAGAACAAACTGATTCCTTTATTGGATAAAATTCTCTGACGGAAAAGAAGCATTATTGAATCGATTAATGATTTCTTAAAAAATAGCGGCAATATTGACCATTCTCGTCATCGTAGTCCATTGAATTTCGTCGTTAATATGATTTATGGATTAATTGCTTATACCTATAGAGAAAAGTTGCCAAGTATTAACTTTTCGCCCGAAGACCGAGATACGAAGTGGCGGAACGCCCATTGCTCGCTAATTGTCCCATTGAACAACAACAACAATTTTTATTAACTATTTGATTAATAATAGTTAATTCATAACCGTTTGATAAAGTTTGGGTTTTGTAACTTATTGAAATAAAAGTCGAACTCACGTTAAATGCTTATGCATAAAGGTGGACTGCGGGTCAATATAGAAATTATTCTATATTGTTATCAAATATTTATATTTTTACCGACTATATCCAAGGTTTATTTCCCTCGGCTGATTATTCCAGCAGTCATTGTTGCCGGAATGCATACCGGATTACCTTAATCATTCCCATGGATGAAAAAAAATATTTAAACCAGTACTGAAAAATTGGCAAAAATTGGTCCTCAAACATAGATTATTGTTCCTGATAACTGATTTTTAATTGTGATTGAGATAATTAATGACTCAAGAAAAAATAATAGATCGAAAAATAAAAATAGCTGTAATCGGCTGTGGTAGGATTTCTTCAAATCACTTTGAAGCAATCAAAAAACATCACGACACCTTAGAACTGGTTGCAGTTTGTGATACCAATCCAATAGTACTAGAAAAAACGTCCCAAAAAAACGGCGTTAGCGGCTATTCCAAGCTCCAAACCCTACTTGAAAATACCGAAATTGATCTAGCCGCTATCTGCACCCCTAGTGGCCTTCATGCCCAACAAGTAATCCAATGTGCTCAAGCTGGCTGCCATGTGATGACAGAAAAACCTATGGCAACTCGTTGGAAAGATGGTTTACAAATGGTCAAAGCCTGTGATGACGCTGGGGTTCACTTTTTTGTGGTCAAACAAAACCGCCGTAACGCCACTATTCAACTCCTAAAGAAGGCTATTGATAAAGGCCGTTTTGGCAAAATATACATGGTACATATCAACGTGTTTTGGTCCCGTCCACAAGCCTATTATGACAGTGCCAAGTGGCGTGGTACTTGGGAATTTGACGGAGGTGCGTTGATGAACCAAGCCAGTCATTATATAGATTTGTTAGATTGGCTGATTGGTCCAGTGGAAAGCGTCCAAGCCATGACCGGCACCTTAGCACGTAACATTGAAGTAGAAGACACCGCTGTGATGAATGTCCGTTGGCGTTCTGGAGCAGTAGGTTCCATGAGTGTCACCATGCTCACTTATCCCAAAAACCTTGAAGGCTCAATAACCATTATCGGAGAAAAAGGTACGGTGCGTTTAGGTGGTGTTGCAGTAAATGAAATACAACATTGGGAATTTGCCGAGCCGGATGAGGATGATAAAAAAATCCATGATGCCAGTTATGAAACGACTTCTGTCTACGGCTTTGGTCATCCGTTATACTATGAAAATGTGATTAAAACTTTACGAGGTGAGGCAGAAGCGGAAACGGACGGACGAGAAGGATTGCGTTCTTTAGAGTTATTAATTGCTGCTTACCTATCTGCACGAGATGGACGTACTGTGCCTTTACCATTAGAATATTAATGAATTACTCGGTTCACAAAACTGCTATCATTGATACTGGTGCTCAAATTGGTGTTGATACCCGTATCTGGCATTGGGTACATATCTGTGCTGGTGCCATTATTGGTGAACGTTGTAGCTTGGGACAAAATGTGTTTATTGGCAATAAAGTCATTATTGGCAACAACGTCAAAATTCAGAATAACGTCTCCGTGTATGTTGTTAAATCGAAGCAACTATATAATATGAATATTGAAGTAATATGGCAAAATGGAGTCTTGAAACCCTTATATCCAGTGCAATTTAGTTCTGAAACTCTAGTGATTACAGTACCAGACGAAGAAATTATTGAGCCATTAAATTTATTCACCACGTTATCTTCCCAAGTCAAGGCCAGCACAATTTTAGCTGAACTTGACGCTATTCGGTCACAACCACTTGATGAAGTCAATTTAGGTTCCCTAACGGAAAAACAACAAGAACGTTGGAAAGCTTTTGAATTTAGAAAGCAATTGCGTCAAGAACAAGGACGAATTATATGAAATATGTACTACTGGACATTAATGTGGTCGTGGATATTTGTGCTCATCGTATGCCTTACGCAATAACTTCTGCCCAAGCGGTTGCCCAATGTGAACTAAATAATATCACACTATATTTATATGCGGGTTCGCTACAAACATTAGAATTTGTGTTGGCATCAGAGTTAATGAGAATGAGAGAACCGTCCGAGGTACCATTAACTGCTAAGTTGGCTGCTAAACAAGCTCAAAATTTACTTCATCACTTTTCTCAAGGTAAACAATGGCTAACAGCATTATCTGCTGAAGCAAGTGTTTTTGAATCAGATGAGCCAGAAGATGAACAATTACTCCGCGCTCTGGAACGCTTTGAGGATGGTGATATTATGATGCTATCACGAGATAATGGTATGGCTAAAAAGGCTCCGCAACGAGTATTATCACCTGAAGCATTGCTGCAATACAGTATCAAACCTAGCTCAATAGACTTCATTAATCTTAAAGCACAACAAGCCGTAATTATATCCAAATTAGAGAAAAATATTCACCAAGTTCTCCATCATGGCAAATACATCATGGGTCCAGAAATTATTGAACTGGAACAAAAATTAGCAGACTATGTTGGTGTAAAAGACTGCATCACTGTCTCTAGCGGCACAGATGCCCTACTTATTGCCATGATGGCTCTAGGCATTGGAGCAGATGATGAAGTGATTACCACCCCATTTAGTTTTATTGCCACAGCAGAAACCATTGTGTTATTGGGAGCCATCCCCATCTTTGTTGATATTGACCCACGCACTTATAATATTGATCCCAGCCAAATTGAGGCTGCAATTACCCCGAAAACTAAGGCCATTATGCCGGTTTCATTGTATGGACAATGTGCTGACTTTGATACCATTAACGCTATTGCCCAAAAACATAATCTCCCGGTAATTGAAGATGCTGCCCAAAGCTTTGGAGCAACTTATAAGGGACGTAAGTCTTGTGATTTATCCACGATAGGCTGCACCAGTTTTTTCCCATCAAAACCATTGGGCTGCTATGGAGATGGTGGTGCATGTTTTACTAATGACGACAATCTAGCTAAAATCATGCGCGAAATTCGGGTACATGGACAAGATAAACGCTATCACCATGCTCGTGTTGGTATTAATGGACGTATGGATACTTTACAAGCCGCTATTTTACTAGCAAAGTTTGCAATATTCCCACAAGAAGTAGAAGCACGTAGTCGTATTGGACAAGCTTATACTGAAGCATTAAAAGATATTGTTACAACGCCTTATATAGAGCCACATAATACCAGCGTCTATGCCCAATATACGATACAAGTGGATAATCGTGATGAATTACAAAATAAATTAACAGAACAAGGTATTCCTACGGCTGTTCATTATCCGATACCTTTGCCACAACAGCCTGTATTTGCTCATTTAAAGGGAATAAATTGTTCAGTGGCAGATAAAATGGCTGAAAGGGTGGTGAGTTTGCCTATGCATCCTTATTTAAAAGAAATTGAACAACTAAGGATAATTCATCTTTTAAGCAAATGAAATTAATCACCATTATTGGCGCAAGACCCCAATTTATTAAAGCCGCCGCCGTATCCAAAGCCATTCAAGCACATAATACTTGTCGTACAAACTTCATTCAAGAAATCATCGTCCATACCGGGCAACACTATGATGAGAATATGTCTAAGGTTTTTTTTACGGAATTGGAAATTCCTCATCCCGATTATAATTTGGGTATAGCGGCTGCCACGCATGGCGCAATGACCGGACAGATGCTTGAACAATTGGAAATCGTGCTATTGAAAGAAAAACCGGATATTGTCTTGATATACGGTGATACCAATTCCACCCTAGCAGGTGCATTGGCTGCGATTAAATTGCATATTCCAGTAGCTCACGTTGAAGCTGGACTCCGTTCTTTTAATATGCTAATGCCGGAAGAAATCAATCGTATCCTTGCAGATCGTATTTCCCATCTACTGTTTTGTCCTACTGAAACGGCGGTTAGCAATCTTGCTAAAGAGAGCATCACCAATGGCGTATATAATGTGGGTGATGTCATGTACGATATTACTTTATGTTATCGTGACAAAGCTTATCAAGCACATCCACTTCAGACATGGAAGTTAGAAGAAAAAGCCTATGCGCTTTGTACCATTCATCGTGCTGAAAACACCAATGATTCAATACGGTTAAAAAATATTTTGACGGCGTTGCAACAAATTGCACAAGAAATGGCAGTAATATTACCTTTACATCCACGCACTCGTAAATTGCTTACAGTTCGTGGTGAAATGCATTTGTTAGAAGGTTTACAAGTTATTGATCCAGTTTCATATCTTGAAATGTTACGTTTGGAAATGTCTGCTAAAGTGATACTCACAGATTCTGGGGGGGTACAAAAAGAAGCCTTCTTTCATAAAGTGCCTTGTATCACTTTACGTGATGAAACTGAATGGGTTGAAACCCTAAGCTCAGGCTGGAACCAACTCTGTGGGGCAAACCAGACTACTATTGTTGAAACATGGCATCATCTGGATACGCAAAATAGAGATTATCAAACGCAACCTTATGGTGACGGTAAGGCGGCGGAAAAAATTATTAATTTATTAAAGGATATTTAATGATCGCGATTCTTTTACCAGCTTATAATGAAGAATTATCGTTGCCAAAACTATTGCCCAAAATTGATGCGACGCTAAAAGAACAAAAAATAGCCTACCGTATTATTGTTTGTAATGATGGCAGCAGGGACAAAACAAAAATATTATTAGAAGAATATGCTCAAAATTTACCCATTGAAATCATAGAACATAAAATCAATAGGGGATTAGGAGAATCCAGTCGGGATATGTTTGAACGTGCTGCCGAAATCTGTGACGCGGATGATATTATTATTCGCATGGATTGTGATGATACGCATGAGCCGGAATTTATCCCTAAAATGGTAGAAAAAATTCAGGAAGGCAACGACGTAGTAATTGCGTCACGCTTTGAGGCGGGTGGTGGACAACTGGGTGTGAATGCTTATCGTGCTTTTATTAGTCGTGGTGCTAACCTATTTATGAAAGTGTTTTTTCCTATCAAAGGATTAAAAGAATACTCCTGCGGTTTTCGTGCCTATCGTGCTAAGAAAATTAAACAAGCTATTGATTTTTATGGCAACGATTTTATCCAACTCAAAGGGCTTGGTTTTACCTGTACCTTAGAAAAATTGATTAAACTAAAGTTAATTGAGGCACGTTTTGCAGAGGTGCCATTTTGCCTACGCTATGACCAAAAACAAGGAGAGAGTAAAATGGTCAGTAGCATTACTACACTTGGTTATATTGTGATGACAATTATGTATCATTGGCCTTGGGGTGGTTGGAGATATGGTTATAAAAAACGGTGGCAAAAGGAAAATGGTTTATAATAATGGCAGAGAAATCAATTGAAGATGTCAAGAATTTTTGGGAATCCAATCCTCTGTGGACTGGAGAATCTGCATTTAAACCGGGTAGCAAAGAATTTTTTGAAGAACACCGGCAAGTTTATATAACAGATTGTTTTGCAGGAAAGTTTGATTTACGTTGTGTACCTGATGAAGTAAACCAGCAAAAAGTATTGGATTTAGGCAGTGGCCCCGGATTTTGGACAGTTGAACTGGCACAACACGGTTGTCACGATATGACGGCTGCCGATTTAACCAAAAATGCTTTGGAACTATGTGAGAGAAGGTGTCAAATTTACGGAGTCAATGCTACTTTCAGTCAGCAAAATGCAGAAAATTTGACTTTTGATGAGAATATCTTTACCCATGTCAACTGCCAAGGTGTTATTCATCATACGCCCAACACTGAAACATGCGTTCAAGAAATTGCGCGTGTATTAAAGCCGGGCGGAACGGCGAGTATTTCTGTTTATCATCGAAATATTTTTTTAAAAACATGGCCATTGATTAAATGGGTTGGCAAAATTATCCACACAATTGGGGGGGGGATTAAAGGCCGTGGCAGAGAAAATATCTTTGCTGAAGAGGATGTTAATGAAATTGTACGTCTCTATGACGGTGCTGACAATCCAATAGGAAAAGCTTATACCAAAGCTCAATTTTATAAAATGTTATCAGCCTTTTTTGAAGTGCAGGAAATCTATTTTCATTTTTTTCCAGCCAGAGCTTTACCATTTCCTATACCTAAATTTTTACACAAATTATTGGATAAATACGCGGGTTTTATGATGTATGCAACTGTGAGAAAACGTTGATGTGTGGAATTTGTGGTATATTTTCAAATTCAGTTCCAAGAGAACAACGAGAAATCATCGTTGGTAAAATGATGATTCGTCTAGTACATCGTGGTCCTGACGGTGAAGGTATTTATAGCGATGAACATTTAACTTTGGGACATAGGCGATTGGCGATTATTGATCTTGAACATGGTCGTCAACCCATGCAATCAGCCGATGGTCGTTATACTCTGGTATTTAATGGTGAAATATACAATTACTTGGAATTAAGGCAAAAACTTATCCAACAAGGAGTATCATTTCGTACTTTTTCGGATACAGAAGTATTGTTGCAATTATTAATTCACCAAGGTGTGGCTGCGCTAAAAGAACTCAATGGCATGTTTGCCTTTGCTTTTTATGACAATAAAACCAAGCAATGGCTATTAGCGCGTGATCCCTTTGGTATCAAACCCTTATACTATTGCAGTTTGCAAAGTGAGATTGTGTTTGCCTCGGAAATCAAAGCCCTGCTTGAACATCCCCAAATTCATGCCGAGCGAAATTGGAAAGCCATGCAGCACTATTTTACTTTCCAATTTTGTTTGAATGATGAAACTCTGTTTTCAGGCATCCATAAGTTGGAACCGGGCTTTTATATTGAGGGACAGCAACAAAAAATCACGCAAAAAATTCGTTATTGGGATACCAATTATCAGGTTGATGAACACCATACGGAGGAGTATTTTAAAGATCGTTTGCTTGCTTTATTGCAAGATAGTGCACGGTTACAAATTCGTAGTGATGTGCCGCTGGGTGCTTATCTGTCAGGGGGGATTGATTCCAGTGTAGTTGCCAGTATGGCAGCAACACATTTGGGTGGCAGTGTTCCGGTATTTACCGGCAAATTTATAGAAAGTCCAGTGTATGATGAGTCACATTATGCCGGTATTGTAGCCGATAATATCAATGCTGAACTTCATGAAGTCATTCCCACGGCGGAAGAATTTGTTACGCTGCTCCCCAAGCTAATTGAGGCTATGGATGAACCCGTTGCGGGACCTGGGTTATTTCCACAGTTTATCGTCAGTCGTATGGCTAAGGAACGTGTAAAAGTGGTGTTAGGCGGACAAGGTGGCGATGAAATTTTTGGTGGTTATGCCCGTTATCTCGTTGGCTATTTAGAACAATCATTAAAGGGAGCCATTTTTGAAACCCATGAAGAAGGCAAACATCTTGTTAGTCTTGAATCAATCATCCCTAATTTACCTTTGTTGAAGCAATACCATCCTTTGATGCAACAATTTTTTAAAGAAGGTTTGTTTGACAGCATGGATGCCCGTTATTTTTGTTTGATTGATCGCAGTCCTGACATTATGCAAATGCTTACTGGAGATGCGCTATCTTCTATCCAACCAGAAGAAATATTCAATGATTTTAAAAGGGTTTTTAATCACCCGGATACACTTTCATATATTAATAAGATGACGCATTTTGATCTTAAAACCTTGTTACCGGCTTTATTGCAAGTTGAAGATCGAGTCAGTATGGCAGTTTCTTTAGAATCTCGTGTGCCACTTTTAGATACTAGGATTGTCGATTTAGTTACCAGTATGCCACCTCCCATGAAATTTCAGGCGGGTAAAACTAAGCATATTCTCAAACAAACTGTGCGAAATTTATTACCACAAGAAGTGCTAAATCGAAAAGATAAAATGGGATTTCCAGTACCATTGAAAGAATGGATGAGTGGTGGAGTAGTCAGAGATTTTGTGTGTGATACCCTACTTGGGCAAACCAGTAGAGATAGAGGTTTGTTTTCTCCTAAAGCTTTGGAAACATTGATAACACAAGAAGGTACGTATAGCAGACAACTTTGGGGCGCATTATGTTTAGAATTGTGGCATCAAGTGTATATAGATGGTTAAACAAACTAAAAAAGAAAAATATACTATAAAGGCTTTAAAGCGTTATTGGCAACAGAGTGAGGAACTTATTGAACAATTGCCATTCCCGCGCCAAGAAAAGCCTATTAAAGAAACCTTGCCACCCCTGATGCGATTAATTGAATTGCCTGAATGGGCACAAACTGTGGGCATTTCTGGAAAATTATTAGTGCCAGCATGGACAATCGGAAAAAATGAGGGGCCTGAATGGCAACGGGTTGATTGGCTATCCGCAGCTTTTTGGTATCTTAATGGTAATGCAGAAAGAGCCTTTGAAGAACAATATGGCTCAATCCATTCATACAGTTTTAAGCTGAAGGGTTGGGATTCTCGTATCTGGGAACGAGCATGGGTTAATCGTATTGCACTATTTCTACGATGCTGGGCTGCAAGAACTTTATCTCAAAGTGAGGATAGATTATTTGGATCATTGCCAGTGGCAGAAATCGTTTTAACGCATGATGTGGATGCGGTGAGCAAAACGATGGCCATTCGTTTCAAACAAACAGCATTTCATAGCTTTAATTTGGTACGAAATTTATCTCAAGGAGAAGTTCTCAAAGCAAAAAATAAACTATATAAAGCCGTGCGCTTTATGATGAGTTTTGATGATTATTGGTGTTTTGACAAAATCATTAAATTAGAAGAAAAATACAATGTTCGTAGTCAGTTTAATTTTTATGGTGGACAAGGCGGTTGGCAACGTACATTAAAACAAATGCTTTTAGATCCAGCTTATAATGTACAGCAACCAAAGTTGAACCAACAACTACAGCGTTTACATAATGGTGGTTGGACGATTGGTTTGCATCAGTCTTATGATGCTTGGGATAATGCAAATTCAATGTGGTATGAAAAGGAACGAGTAGAACAGGCTGTTGACATTCCAGTAAAAGTATGCCGACAGCACTGGTTGCGCTTTGGTTGGCAAAAAACTTGGCAGGCACAACAAGATGCTGGGTTTGAACTTGATACGACGCTTGGATTTAATGATAGAGCGGGTTTCCGTCATAGTGCGGCGTTACTACATCATCCTTGGAATAATGATTCTGAAATGAAATTGTCCGTATTACCAATGGTATTAATGGATTCCCATTTATATGATTATCAAGATTTAGAAGAACAAGAACGCCAGCAGCAAATAGATTATTGGTTAGATGAAATTAAAGCAGTTGGAGGAACAGCAACTATCATTTGGCATCAGCGCGTAATGAGTCAAGATTATGGCTGGGAAAGCGGATATAATGACTTGTTGTCAAAAATTAAAGATTAAAATGAAATATTTTACCTTGGGTTATAGATTACCTCGTATAATTAGCGCACCTTTATTTGGTGATCGTAAAAAATATGGTTTGACCGTTCAAAAAGATGATCCTGATTGGCAAGAATGGGAAAAAACGTCTTTAGATTTTTATTATAGCAATCAAAAACAATCTGTTGGAGACATCGTCAATAATGCTGGATATAAAATTATGAAGCAGGTGACGATGGATAATAAAAGAATTCTTGAAATTGGTCCCGGTGATATTGGGCATTTAAATAATTGGGTTGGAACGCCAAAAGAATATGTGATTGCAGATATTCAAGAAGAGATGTTAAAAAAAACCAGTGCCAAATTAAAAGAAGCGAAAGTTAGTTATGATTCATGTCTTCTTGATAAGAATTCTTATAAACTACCTTTTGAAAATGAAACATTTGATATGATTATATCATTCTATTCCCTAGAACATTTATACCCACTTGAACAGTATACGCAAGAAATGCACCGAATTTTGAAGGGGGGGGGTAAAATGGTTGGTGCGATACCTACGGAAGGAGGAATAGCATGGGGACTGGGACGTTTTTTAACAAGCAGGCGGTGGTTCTTGAAAAATACAACAATTAACCCCGATAAAATCATTTGTTGGGAACATCCGAATTTTTCTGATTTTATTTTAAAAACTTTAGAGAAATATTTTCAATCAGAAAAAAGAATCTATTGGCCTTTTTTTATTCCAAGTGTTGATCTCAATTTGGTAGTACAATTTGTCTATAAAAAACAATAATATTTATTTGTCAAAACTTGAAACTGTTCTTCCAAGGCTATTAGCACTTTATAATAGAGATCAGACAAGCCCTACTTATGGTCAAGGTGATCGCTATCGTTGGGCATGGAAATTAATTGATTTTGGAAATGGGACTTTTCAAGGTGCAGCACATGGCTTGGCTAGATTATTAGTCAATGATTTATTGCCTGAATATGTATCAAAAACATCAATTTTAGCCAGTATTGATGCGATGTTTCATGGTGCAGATACCTTACGTCGTAGCAATGGCAGCATGGAAGAAGCCTTTCCTTATGAATCTTCTTTCTGTGTAACAGCCTTAGTGGCTTATGATTTATTGACATGTATTGAGTTATTAGAAGCTCAATTAACTACTGAACAACGCGCTCACTATTTCGAGATTATTCGCCCCATGATTGTATTCTTACATCATGCAGATGAAACTCATGCTTTTATTTCTAACCACTTGGCTACAGCGGCAGTGGCACTTTATAAATGGAACGCATTGACGGGAGAACAAGATGAAAAACGTGGTTCGGAAATCCTGAATCGTATCCTCAAGGCACAATCAAAAGAAGGCTGGTTTCGGGAATATGAAGGCGCTGATCCCGGTTATCAAACACTGTGTACTTATTATCTGGCAGATTTGCACCGTTTGCGTCCAGATTTATTGTTGCATGAACCATTACAGCGTTCTCTTCAGTTTTTATGGCATTTTGCCCATCCTGACGGTTCATTTGGAGGATTTTACGGTAGCCGCAACACCCGTTTTTACTATCCGGCGGGCATTGAATATCTTGCCAAAGAAATACCTGAAGCGAAAACTTTAGCCGCTTTTATGCGGGATTCCATTATACGGCAAACGACGGTAACACTAGATGTAATGGATGAGCCTAACTTGATTCCTATGTTTAACGCTTATTGTTGGGCAGCCACAATAGAACAAGAAATTCAAAATAATACAAACATGATATTGCCTGCTTTGTCTAGGGAAACATGGCGAAAAGAATTCCCAAAAGCCGGGCTTATAATTGTTCGTGGTAATAAACATTATACGGTAGTCTCTTGGCATAAAGGTGGTGTTTGTTACCACTTTCAAGGAAATAAAGCCTCTATTAATGCAGGTGTAGTCGCTAAAGATAAACAAGGTAGATATTATAGTACGCAAGCTTATCAAGACAATAATGAAATAAGCGTAAATGATGATAAAATCATTATTTGTTCACATTTAGTTTTAATGCACAAACAATTACCATCACCTTTGCAATTAATTATTTTACGTGTTCTCAATATCACTTTAATGCGTCATAAAAGAGTAGGCAACTGGATAAAAAATGCACTGGTACGCTTATTGATTACCAATAATAAAGTATCATCTGCAATCAATCAAAGAACGATTTCTTTTGGTAAACAATGTGAAATTGTGGATGAATGGGTGAAAAATGATGGAAAACTCCAAGGTATCCCGGTAAACAATCACTTCAGTGCCATTCACATGGCAAGTCAAGGCTACTGGCAACGACAGGATACGCTGTCATGATTCCGCGTTTAAAACCATCATTAGATTGGCGGGAACTTGTCGCGGCTTTAACACCACCACGAAAGGATGATGTTGAACGTTTTGAACAAGCCTTTGCCCGTAAAATGGGTCAAAAACATGCCATTACTTTTCCTTATGGGCGTACTGGATTGATTTTATTATTGGAAGCTTTGGGGCTTAAAAATAAAGAAGTGATTTGCCCTGCTTATACTTGTGTTGTGGTGCCACATGCTATCGTTTATAGTGACAATAAACCGGTTTTTGTGGATAGTCAAGAAGAAGATTTTAATATGAATCTTGATTTAGTACCAGAAGTCATAACTGAGCAAACAGGTGCTATCATAGCAACTTCTATTTTTGGCTATCCCGTCAACCTTGATAAGCTTGATGCTATTCACCGCAAATACCCTAACATATATATCATTCAGGATTGCGCTCATAGTTTTGCTGCTGAATGGAAAGGTAGAGCCGTTCAGAAAGAAGGGATTGCCGCTATCTATGGCTTAAACATCAGTAAATTGATGACTTCAATTTTTGGTGGCATGGTGACAACAGATGATGATAAATTTGCAAAAAAACTTATAAAACTTAGAGACATACGCCTTAAACCCGCTTTGCTAACTAAAAGTCTTCGCAGATTTTTATATTTAGTTGCGGTTTATCCCACATTTTGGGGACCAGTCTATGGATTGATTAATAGATTGGAACGCTCAGGTTTATTAAATCGTTTTGTTAAATATTATGACGAAAGTAAGGTTGATATGCCGGGAGATTATCTTGAAAAAATGAGTAGAATAGAAGCAAGGGTTGGTTTAGTTCAGTTAAAGAAATATGATAGTATTGTAGAAAATCGCAGAAAAATGGCTAAGTTTTATGATGATAATTTAAGAGATATTTCAGAATTACACTTACCTCCGATTGTGGAAGGGGCTACTTATTCCCACTATGTACCAAGAGTATCGGATCGAAATAAAATATTACGAAAATTCTTAAAAAAAGCTATACAGCTAGGATGGTTGATTGAATACTGTATACCTAATATGGATAGTTATAATGTACAATCAACTTCAGCGAATAACAGCAATGACTACAGGGTGGCAGAAAAACTATCAACCAACACAATAAATATCCCAATTTACGCTCAAATAAAAAAAAAAGAGGCAGAACATATAGTTCAACA
This sequence comes from Candidatus Thiomargarita nelsonii, assembly GCA_000785145.2. Lineage (GTDB taxonomy): Bacteria > Pseudomonadota > Gammaproteobacteria > Beggiatoales > Beggiatoaceae > Thiomargarita > Thiomargarita nelsonii_B. The sequence continues at coordinate 16,951 of JSZA02000067.1, read as the reverse complement.
AGTATGGAAAAAGTAAATATTAAAAAATATAGCTATTCATAAAAAATTATGGAATACAAGAAAGACATTGCCAAAAAAAGTGATTTATCTATGCTGGTTGATTTACATGACAGAAATTTTGATGATAAAGAGTTCTCAAAATTTTTAGGAAAAAAATTTATTTATAAATTTTATGAGTTGGCTATTGACGATAACCACACAAGAATTCTTGTAGTTAGAAAAAATAATAAAGTAGTCGCATTTTCGCTTGTTTTTGAGAAGTATTCAATTTTTTTAAAAAAATACCAACGCAGGGTGTTATTTGATTTGGTGTTCCTGTTTTTGAGTAAACTAGCAAAATTATCAATTAAATTTTTTATTGAATTTTATAAAAATGTTTCATCAAAAAATTTTTTATCTGTTGTAGATAAAAAGTGTTATGACTATTATGTTGGTAGTGTTGTTGTTGATTGTAACAGTAGGAATGATTTTCAAGTAACAACTCGGTTTCTTGAAATATATAAAGATAATGTGGAATTGATTAAAAAATCAGGAAATTGTTGCTGGGGGAGTTGTAGAGTTAGTAACTCTAAAGCAATACGATTATCAAATACAGTAGGATTGCGTCCTACTCATATAATTAGATCATATCCAGAGAATATACAGATTGTTATGTATTCTGACAAAAAAACATAGTTTTGTATATTTTTCAATCTTTTTGATGAAATTGTTTAAAGAATTGTGAGTATTTTATGGATAGACAAGAAATTCTAAAAATTGTGCTTGAAGCAGTATCTGAAGTAGGCGAAGATGAAGACAAAGATATACTCCAAAACCCAGATGAATCCACTCGTTTATATGGCGGAGCAAATGGTAATCTTGATAGTATGGGTGTGGTTTTTTTGGTGACAGAATTGGAAGAAAGTCTCTCTGAAAAATTAGGGATTGATTTAACTTTAGCTGATGATAGAGCAATGAGTCAAAGAAACTCACCGTTTAAATCTGTTAAAACAATAACAGATTATATCATGATGTTGTTAAAAGAAAAGCAAGAGAATAGCTAATGAATAAGGTGTTTATTATAACTGGTACTCGCAAAGGTTTAGGTAAACAACTGGCTGAATATTATTTGTCAAAAGGACATAAAGTCGTTGGTTGTAGTAGAGGTGAAGCCAGTATTAATCATGTCGATTATAGCCATCACAGTATGGATGTCAGTGATGAAGAAGCCGTGATTCAATTGGTGCGAAAAACCAAAAAATTGCATGGAAGAATTGACGTTTTGCTAAATAATGCAGGTATAGCCTCGATGAACCATATTACAATAACACCGGGAAAAACAGCACGCAGGATATTTGATACCAATTTTATGGGAACTTTTCTATTTTCCAGAGAAGTTGCTAAGATTATGATGCGTCAAAAACATGGAAGGATTGTAAACTATACCACAGTTGCAACGCCATTAAGATTAGAAGGTGAAGCAATATATGCAGCAAGTAAGGCCGCTATAGAAAATTTTACTCAAGTCGCAGCGCGTGAATTAGGTCAATTTGGTATCACTGTCAATGCGATTGGTCCTACGCCGGTGAAAACTGATTTAATTAAAAATGTTCCAGCAGATAAACTAGAGTCTTTATTAAATCGTCAAGCTATTCATCGTTATGGTGAGTTTAAAGATGTTTTGAATGTCATCAATTTTTTCATTAATGATGAAAGTGATTTTGTAACTGGGCAAATTATTTATTTAGGTGGGGTAGTCGGGTAAATCATGTTCTGGATTATTGAGAAATTAACAGATTTTGCTGAACAACCAGCCATCGTAGATAATGATATAACTTATAGCTATTTGCAACTAGTCAATCAGATAACAAACTATAAAAAACAATTAGATGAAAAAATAAACAATGGTGATGTAGTTGTTTTATCAACTGATTATTCCTTTCACAGTATCGCCTTATTTTTTGCTTTACTTTTAAAACGGTGTATTCTAGTGCCAATAGTCAGTCAGGTTGAAGAAGAAGTTACTGAACGTATTAAAGAATCTTATGCCGATTGGGTAATTAAGCTTAATAAGGATGGATTAAACCGTGAGAAATATGGCGATAATCGTGATAAACATGAGATGATTAAATCATTGCAAGATGCAAAACACGCCGGTTTGATACTTTTTAGTAGTGGCAGTACTGGTAAGCCCAAAGCAATGATTCATAATCTTAATAATCTGTTAGAAACATACAAAACTCGAAAACATAAACCTTTATCAATCATGGTTTTCTTGATGTTTGATCATATCGGTGGACTTAATACGCTCCTTAATTCTCTGTCTATGGGGGCAAAAATCGTCATTCCGGGTACAAGAGATGCGGATGAAATTGGTAGTTTGATTGAAAAGCATAAAATTAATATCTTACCGGCTTCGCCTACCTTCCTTAACTTGATGTTAATATCGGAAACACCTAATAGATATGTTCTTTCTTCATTAAAAATGATTACTTATGGCACGGAACCCATGCCAGAAAGTTTATTGAAACGACTGAAAGCAAATTTCCCAAGAACTCGGTTTTTGCAAACTTTTGGTACCAGTGAAACTGGAATTGCACAAACAAGTAGTCGATCATCTACCAGTCTTGATATACGTTTAAATGATTCCAACCAAGAATACAAGATCGTCAATGGTGAATTATGGTTGAGAAGTCAAACCCAAGTGTTAGGTTATTTAAACGCGAATATGGATAGCTTTACCAAAGAGGGTTGGTTTAAGACGGGTGATCTTGTTGAAGAGTTAAAAGATGGTTATTTGCGAATTATTGGTCGTAACAAAGAAATTATCAATGTAGGTGGTGAAAAAGTTTTTCCCGCCGAAATTGAATCCGTGTTGCTGGAGATACCTGAAATTGATGATTGTATGGTGTATGGGGAGAAAAATGCAATCACAGGGCAAAACGTTGTGGCTGATGTAGTATTACGAAATGATATTGAACCAAAACTAATAAAAAGACTGGTTAGAAAATATTGCAAAGAAAAGCTTGATAGCTACAAAATACCAACCAAAATCAATGTTAAAGATAAAACTAATTTTAGTGAGAGATTTAAGAAGATGAGACTTCATAATGGCTAAATGTCAATTTAACAATGTTAAAATTAGCGGAATTGTCACAGTTGTTCCTCCCGATGTTAAATGTATTGATGATGAGGTTGAACTTTACGGAGGAAATAAGAAACAAATTAACCGCATAAAAAAAGCGATTGGGCTAGATAAAAGACATGTAGTTGATACTGAAACTACAAGTTTAGATTTATGTGCTGAAGCGGCAATACACCTACTCAACTCAACAAAATCAAATTGTAAAGAAATAGATGGATTGATTATGGTAACTCAAACACCAGATCATTTTCAGCCATCAAATGCAGCAATTTTACATGGTATATTGGGTTTAGAAAAAGACTGTGCCTCGTATGATGTCAATTTAGGCTGTTCTGGATATGTATATGGTTTATGGTTGGCGCACATGATGATTGAATCTCGTACTTGTAAAAATGTTATTTTGCTTGCTGGTGACACAATTAGTAAGAATGTAAATCCAAGAGATAGAACAGTTGCACCATTATTTGGTGATGCTGGTAGTGCAACCTTAATCCAAAGAGCTACAAACAGCAATTCAACCTATTTTAGTTTACATACAGATGGAACAGGGCATGAATTTATCAAAGTTCCTGCTGGCGGTTTCAGAAAACCAACTACACCAGAAACAAGAAAAGATATATTGCAAGAAGATGATAATTATCGTTCAGAAAATGATTTAGTTATGAATGGTGCAGAAGTTTTTAATTTTTCTATTAAAGTAGAGCCAGAAGCGATACATGAAATCATTAACTATGCCAATAAAACAATTGAAGAAATAGATTATATTATTTTTCATCAAGCAAACCAATATATTATTAGTAATATTATTAGGCGATTAAAATGCCCAAAAGAAAAAGCACCATCGAATACAGTTAATAAGTATGGTAATCAAAGTTCGGCCTCAATTCCAGCTACTATAAATGACGCAATTAGAAATGAAGTATCTGCTAATTCTAAGAGTATAATTATGTCTGGTTTTGGTGTTGGGCTTTCTTGGGCTTCTTGCTTAACAACATTAGACAATATTTATTGCCCGGAAGTGCTTATTTATAACGGAGACAAAATAAAATGACAAAAGACGAATTACTTAATGCTATTAATGAGATAATGCAAAGAGAAGAACCATTAACAGATGATATGCTCCTATCTTCCTTAGAAGATTGGGATTCTATGAGTGTGTTAAGTGTTATGACTCTTTTTGATACTGAGTTTCAGATTGTATTAACAACTGAACATGTAATGAATGCAAAAACAGTTGCGGATTTAATTTCTTTAGCAAAAGATAAGCTAACTTAAAAAGTATGTTTACTTCTGATAAACGATACCTTATAACAGGTGCAAGTTCAGGCATCGGGAAAGCGATTTGTTGTGATCTGATCACAAAAGGTGCAAGTGTTATTGGTGTCGCCCGTTCCGAAGATAAATTGCTTGCATTGCAGAATGAGCTAAAAAGTGAACATTTTCATTATGAGCTGTGTGATTTATCAAAAAATTTGGATACCATTCCTAATATGCTAATGAAGCTATCCAAAAAGTTTGGTAAATTAAGTGGTTTAGTACATTCGGCAGGCATACAAGAAATTCTTCCTATTAGATCATATAAAAAACTTCATTTATCTCAATTATTTGAAATTAATGTTTTTTCTGCTCTATTTTTAGCAAAAGGCATTTGTGATAAACGGGTTAATATTGGCAAAGGAACTTCAATTGTGTTTATATCTTCTATAGCTTCAATTACAGGTAGTTCAGGAATTGTTGGATATAGTGCTTCTAAAGCGGCTCTTAATGGAATGATGCGATCATTAGCAGTAGAAATGGCACCTCAAGGTATTCGTGTGAATAGTATTCTTCCCGGATTTGTAATGACTGAAATGATTGAGAATTGGAAACAAATTTATAATGATGAATACATAAAAGAAATAGACGAAAAATACCCTTTAGGCATTGGAAAACCAGAAGATGTTGCTGAACCGGTCAGTTTTCTTCTTTCTGAGCAAGCAAAGTGGATTACAGGAATTGAGTTATGTGTAGATGGAGGTGGTCATCTATAATTTATTTTTCAGTGAATATTGAATTGTTGATATAATGAAATCTCGCTTAAAACAACTAGGAAAAGACTCCATAGTTTATGGCATTGGAGGTACCCTTGCCAAAGCAATAGGCTTCTTTCTGCTGCCTGTTTATACCCGCCTTTTCAGTCCAGCAGATTACGGAACCATTGAAATGCTTATTGTCATTAACAGTTTTCTTGGTACACTGTTGGTGATGGGCATGGATTCCGCTCAATCATTTTATTTTTTTGAACAAAAGCAAGAAGGAAAACCAGCACAAGCACGAGTAGTATCAGCAATACTACAATGGCGTTTGACATGGGGACTTATAATTGTTATTGGGGCAACGCTGCTTTCTCCTTTTCTCAATGCTTTGTTTTTTAGCGGGAAACTCCAGTGGATACATTTTGTAATCGCCTTTGGGGGTGCTTTTTTTGTACAATTGGTGAATCAGAGTGCTGAAGTGTTTCGGTTATTATATCGGCCTTGGGCTTATATCGGTATTACCTTAGGCAATACGGCCATTTCAGCAGCGGTGGCAATTACACTGATTGTATGGTTGGATTACGGCATTTTAGGTTTCTTCATTGGCCCTGCTATCGGCTCACTGATTTTCAGTCTTATTGGCTGGTGGGCAATACGAGATTACCTAGACTGGTCAATATGGCATAGAAACTGGTGGCCGAAATTATTGCATTTTGGGGTACCATTGGTACCCGCCGGATTAGCGATGTATGTAATGAACACAGCAGATCGTTGGTTTATTATCCATTACCACGGAGAAGATGCTTTAGGATTCTATGCAGTTGGAGCCAAATTCGCACTCTTGCTTGCTTTAGTCATAGAGACTTTTCGGAAGGCGTGGTGGCCAGTTGCTATGGATGCCATGCATAGCCCTGATGGCCCTGCACTATATAGGGCGATCTCACGGCTATATTTAGGAATCGGAGCGGCTGGCGTAGTGCTACTCACAGCCATTTCCCCCTTGCTGGTTTCTTGGTTAACCGCCCCAGCGTTTCATGGAGCCTATCTTATTGTTGGTGTATTGGCATGGCATTCAGTCTTTTATGGATTTTTTCTGATCAGTGCAGCCGGAATTTGGAAAGCTGAAAAAACAAAATGGATGCCTATACTCATGGGAATAGCCGCCATCATAAACCTGATTTTGGACACACTACTGGTACCAAAATATGGTGGACTTGGCGCAGCGGCTGCAACCTCAGTATCATTTTTTATCTGGAACGTCATGACGATTTTATTAAGTGAAAAACTATGGAAAGTATCGTATAACTTATGGATACTTGGGGGACAAGTGGCTATTGGTGTAGCTGCAACTACCATTATTTTAATGTTGCAAATAGATGATGCTCCTCCGATGCATATCCTGATCGTAGCAGCTATTACAGCAATCTTTCTGGCAGCGTCTGGAATACGTTGGGATCAATATCATACCTTATTTCAACACGCAAAACTCTATGCTATAAAGCTATAATAACGACTTTAATTAATGGAAAAATTTAGAAAATTTATTTCACGATATGGATGGTTTGGTTTGGTACGACTTTTTTTCTATCCGGTAACAACATTGCTGACCACTCCAGTGCGATTGATACAGACACTATGGGAATGCCGTGTACTCTTGGATGGAAAATGGGGAGACTACCCACACTTTAATCCGCATTCTGTTATCAATAGTTTGTTTTATTGGACTTATGCGTTAAATATTTATCGGTATGGTCGTTCAGGGGTGAGTCCCTACCTTGGCTTAGGCAATTACCCGTTATCAAAAGGTTTTTATTATTCTTTGATTTCGCTTTATGCTTATTGGGGTGCGGGTGCTATTACGCTATTATTTGGGATGTTTGGTTGGTGGCTGTTTCATTTACTCTGGTTGGAAATTGCCGATCCTGAATGGCTGATATTGGTGATGTTTCTGTCTCTTATCAGTACCACATTCTATGTGAATACATTCAGTTTACAAAATTATAATGCACTTGGTTGGTTATTTTTTCCTATTGCTTTGTATGGATTAATGACTGGACAGTGGTGGATTGCAGCAATTGGCTGGTTGTTAACCTCATTCGGAAGTATTACACTAGTTTTTATTGGAGGGATTCTATCCTTAGCTGTTTCTGTCCACAACCTTCAACTAACCCCTTTGCTTGCTATATTGCCAGCTGGGTTAAAAACGCTTACCCATTTTTGGCCCAATCTGATACAGGGCAATATACTGACAACTTCAATGAATGTGTTGAAAGGAATAGGTTCAACGGGAAAAAATACCAAATACAAGCGTCAATCTAGTATGGGTATGGACAGAACAAGATGGTATTACGCACTTCTCTATATTCAGTTTGGAATTGCCACTGCTTGGATAGGAGAGGAAACATATCTTTTATGGACAGGGATTGCAATCTACTTTGTGAATTCCACTTATGCTCGCTTTGCAGATGAACAGAGCATGTACATGATGATGTTAAGTCTCGCCACCGCCATACTTATTCAAAATGAGAATCTGCTCCTGCTGCCTTTCTATTGGCTATTGGTATCCCCTGTACCACTGTATGCAGGATTCCCTTCAATGAAAGTATTGGATGTTGTTCCTCGGTTAAAACCTTTTACGATCAAACCACTTTTGAATGCAATGGAACAGTTCCTGAAACCTGTTCAAAAAGATCAACGTGTATTAATGGTTTTTGATAACCCGGATAATCAGTATGAAAAAGTGTTTGATGGTTATCGTGTACTTCTGGAACTGCCGTTCTACATTGCATCGTGTAAGAAAATTCATTTCATGCCTGACTGGTGGGCTGTTTTTGAGGTGAACTATGAAGGTGCGCCAGAATTTTGGGGACGAAATGTTAAGGAAGTGCTCCGTAATGTAGAACAATGGAAGGTAGATTATGTAGTCATTTACCAAGATAATGATACTGAACTGGATAAAGAATGGCTTGATGCAGGGTTTGAATCTTTAACAGAATTTTGCTGGAAAGATTATTCAACACTCTTGCAAGGGACAACCTTACTGACACCGACATGGTGGTTATTGAAATTGCCTGATGGCAAAAGAATTTGAAATTCTCAAACAAACTTGTGAAGAAGAAAGCATTGAACAAACAACATGGGGTGGACGGCAACACTTCCTCCGTTGGAAAACACCTACCACTTTTTGCAATTGGGACGCTGCTGATTTAGACTACGATACCACCTTATCTTTTGCTGATCATGTTGGATTTCGCAGCGGCACTTGTTATGAATATCCAGTTTATGATGTGGTTAATCAACAGCCACTAAAATTGCGTGAGCGTCCCTTGATTGCTATGGAATGTACCGTGATTGATGAGCGTTATATGGGATTAGGCAGCGGAGAAAAAGCTTTGGAAGTGTTTTTGGGCTTGAAAAGGACTTGTCAACAATTTAATGGCGACTTGACGCTGTTGTGGCATAACAGTCGGTTGATTGAGGTGGAGGAACGGAGGTTGTATGAGGCAAATCCCTGTAGTTTGAAAGGCAACCATGAAATGAAGCTTTGACTCGCCAAGATAAATCTCCGAACATCAAAATGTTTTCGGAGTCCAAAGGATACTTGAGAGTGAATGAAACAAAAACTAGCCAATTCAGCTACTTGAAAACAATTGACATTAAAAATCAAACCGTTTTTCAACAAGTGGAACTGCACTTCGCCCCTGGATTGAACGTGATTATTGGGGAAAATGGCACCGGAAAATCCCATTTACTCAAACTGGCTTATTCCATTTTGGCGGTGAGTGCTGAAGAAGGTCGTAAACCTAATGTAGGTACGCCAACCAAGGCACTATTGCAAAGCAGATTGGCTGAAAAATTGATTAACGTATTTCGTCCAGAAACTTTGGGCAACTTGAAACGACATGGGCGGAACCGTAAACGGAGTGAAGTATTCGCCCGTTTCGACAATCAGAAACTAGACATACATTTTAGCTTTTCTAGCCAGAGTAGAACGGAAGTGGTGCTTAAGATAGTCCCCTCTATTTGGTTGGATAAGTCCCCCGTTTTTTTGCCGACTCGGGAATTATTAACACTCTACCCTAACTTTGTCGCGGTTTATGAAAATCATTATCTTGAGTTTGAAGAAATTTACCGTGATACATGTATATTATTAGGAGCCCTACCAATAAAAGGTGGTCAAAAGCGTGGGCGGAAACTGCTAACACCCTTAGAACAAGCGGTGGGAGGACGACTCTATCTGGATAAGAATGGCCGTTTTTATCTGGTTATGCCCAATCTTGACAAGATAGAAATGCCATTAGTCGCAGAAGGATCACGTAAACTGGGCATGTTGATACAATTAATATCCACCGGCGCTTTATTAGATAAGGGATATCTCTTTTGGGATGAGCCAGAAGCCAATTTGAATCCACGTTTGCTTAAACTCACAGCCGAAGTTATTTTCCGTCTATGCCAGAATGGAATTCAAGTGTTCATAGCGACTCATAGCTTATTTTTGCTTAGAGAGATGGAGATTCTGCGGCAAAAAACAGAATATAAACGACTGCCTTCACAATTTTTCGCACTAGAAAAACAGGAAAAAGGTGTGATAATCGAACAAGGAGAGCGTATTGAAGAGATCAATCCGATTAGAGCATTAGATGAGATGATCGAACAATCTGATCGTTATCTGGAATAGACATGGTACAAAAAATAGTTGAAGGCGTTTTGGAATTTGAATTTCCAGATAACTGGCGTGTGTCGAAATATGATGAGTGGACATATTATCGTAAACATTTTCAAAAATTGTTGCAAGGACAAAAGGCGATTGATATCATTGCTGTGGAACCAAAGAATCAATGCACATGGTTGATTGAAGTCAAAGATTACCGTGCTAATCGCCGTCTTAAACCCTCGGATCTGATAAATGAAGTTGTACAAAAAGTGCTTGATACGCTAGCAGGGCTATGGGGAGCGAAAATTAACGCGAGGATTCTTGCTGAAAAACAGTTAGCCATAGCGGCTGCAAAATCACAACAATTACGGGTTGTTTTGCATTTAGAGCAACCATTGAAATACTCTAAATTGTTTCCCCAAGTTATTGATTCTGCTAATGCTCAGGACAAACTTCGCAAAATGCTTCGTGCGATTGATCCTCATGCTAAAATTTTTAACCAGCATAATACGCCAAAATATTTATGGCGTGTACGAACAAAATGATGAAAACAAGCATTGAAGAATATTTCCTTCCATTGAAGGATCATAAACGGATAGCAGATATTTCCAAGTCGTAAAGATTAAGGGTGAGCTAAAACACACTTGTTTGCTGATTATGCAAATTTTCGTAGGGGCAACCATAAAGGATTGCCCCTACAGCGTGACATGAAGCCTCATCTGAGCGTGATGCATACGACTGGTTTCCTGCCTCAATGCCATTAAATTAAGGGCAACCACTTCGTAGGGGCAATCCCTTGTGGTTGCCCGCCCCTACATAAAATGCGGTCCGTTGTAGGGGCAATGCCCTAGTGGTTGCCCTGGGGCGTTGGTGGCATTGTTTCCTGCCTCCGCCTCTTTAGCCTATCAAGCCGACTTTCTGCACCGTCCTATTGTCAATGAATATGTGGAAATTCTTTGGGCTTGTATGAAGCAACTGTGGCCCCAATTGGAACACAAACCTAGACATTTTCGGATGTTGGTTTCCCACGATGTCGCTCTACCCTTTGAATATCTATTCCTGCCACCGTGATCAGGCACAAACTGTAAAAGAATTTGAAATACTAAAATATTTTTGTGAAAAAGAAGGCATTCAACAAACCACTTGGGGTGGGCGGCAACATGTTTTACGTTGGGAAACCCCTACCACCTTTCGCAACTTAGACGCAGCAGATTTGGATTACGACACCAGCTTATCTTTTGCTGACCATGCGGGTTTTCGGTGTGGCACTTGTTATGAATATACTGTTTACGATGTCGTTAAACGCCAGCAGCTTAAATTACGGGAACGCCCCTTGATTGCCATGGAATGCTCTGTGATTGATGAACGTTATATGGGATTAGGTACGGGAGAAGCGGCTTTTGAAGTATTCCAACAATTGAAAACGACTTGTCAAAAATTCAATGGAGACTTTACACTATTGTGGCATAATAATCGTTTTGTTAACCCGGTTGAGCAGGAATTATACCGAGCACTTTTGTTGCCATTAAATTAACTGTCCAAGATAAATCTTGGACTCCGAAATAGCGGAGTGCTGCTCACTTAATGGCATTGAATGTAAAGATGGTATTGATTATGAATAAAGGAACTGTTGATATGGATACTCTGGTAAGCGTAATAATGCCAGTATTTAATGAAGAAAAGTTTATTGCAGAAGCCATAGAAAGCATCCTTGGACAGACATATCAAAAATGGGAGCTGCTCATTGTCGATGATCATTCAAAAGATAATTCGATGGAAGTGGCGAGTTCGTATGCACGGCGTGATTCCCGTCTATTGATATTACAGAATACGGGCAAAGGTAAGGTAGCAGCATTTAATACCGGTTTTTCTAGGGCAAATGGGCAATATGTTCATTTATTTGCGGGAGATGATGTTCTTACACCAGAGTGTTTAGAACGATGTGTATCTGAGATTACCCGAACACAATGTACTGCTATTTACCATGATATGTTGGTTGTAAGTGAGGACTTATCCCCAATGACGACCCTTAAATTTGGAAACAGATTTATAGAAGGTACGCTAGACCAGATTATCGGTAAAGAGGCAAATATTGCCAGTGGGGCTTGGTTTTTCAACAAATCGGCTTCAGAATTGGCATGGCCACTTCCAGACTCTCTTCCGTATGAAGATGTCTGGATAGCGGTATGTTTCAAAGCGCAGGCGCAAACGGGTTATTTGGCAGAGAAACTGTATAAATATAGGCAGCATAGCAACCAGACGTTTGGACGTTTGAATGATTTTTCGTGGTCAACCTTTGTCTATCGTATTCACCGAAATGCCTTGGTTATGAAATATTTATTGGACTGCACAGAAATTATAAAAGCTCTTAACAAGGAGACTCTTCGCGTACTTATAAATCAAACAGGTTTTGATAACCTGTTGTCTCAAAACCAGTCAAATTTTAGCCAATTAGCCGTTTCAGGTTTGTCAATTAAGCGCAAAATAATTGTGATGTTGGCGTGGTATATGCCGACGTGGTTTCTAAGCTATCTATTGAGAATCAAAATTAAATTGAATGAATGGAAAGTTAAATGAATAAAAAATTATTTTCTGTTACTCTTGGACAATTCCTAAATAAATTACAATATAAATTATGGCATAAGTATGCCAAAGATCGAACAATCATCCCTTGGCAGCCGCTTGCGCTTTCCATTGTGGCAACTGGATTGTGCAATCTAAAGTGTACCATGTGTCCTACACATTCTACTCTAATTCCAAAGGATTATAAGTGGAGACAAACAACCCTCAAAAATATGGATTTTGAGACATTTAAATTGATTGTTGATCGATTTAATCAAGCAATAAGTGTCCAGATTATTGGCTCAGGAGAACCGCTTCTAAATAAGGATCTTTTTAAGATGGTTGAGTATGCCTCAGTTAAAAGGCGAATGCAGGTTGCGACTATTTCAAACGGCACCCTCATTAACCGGAAAATTAATGATCTTATTAGTAGCCCTTTGGATAATATAACCATATCCCTTAATGGACATAATGAACAGGAGTACGAGAGATTAAATGCGGCACCACTTTTTACACAGGTTTATGGAAATATCAAGAAACTGGTTGAGGCTCGTGATGCTGCTGGCTCTAAATTGGAGATAAATACATCCTTTATTATAGATCAGCAAAACTATCGTTTAATCCCAGAATTTATAAAAACAGGAGAGGATTTAGGTGTTGACCATATCTTTTTGTACAATTTCCTGCCGTCTCCGTATGATGGATTTAGAGTCCAAGAGAGGACGCTTCTTGCTCACGATCAAGAGGTGGTTGAATTTCTTAAGACAGTTGTTCCGGAACGTTTGCGAGGAAAAGTCTTTCTTCCCACGCTTCTTGATTTAGAACAACAAGATAAAAAATGTCGAGTTCATACGACAACATTGCGTGTTGATGCTGATAAAAATTACTCGGCATGTCCAATTATGCTCTTGAATATGGAGGGAGATAAGAAAATCACTGATCCTCAAGTATGGAACAGTGAGTTTTTTCAAGAAATGAGGAGCCGATTTATTTCACCAAACAAAGATGACCTTCACGACCCTTGTAAAGTTTGCACCCAAAATTATGGTGTCGAATGTCCAAGATAAATCTTGGACTCCGATAAGTACTGAACCATGAATTATCGAATATTTTGGAGTCCAAAGCTTTAGCTTTGGACGTTTTGTCCCAAAGCTAAAGCTTTGGACTCCAAAACACATTAAAATTCATGGTTCGGTACTTATCAGTTAACCGGTTTCACACCCACCACAATAATAGTGCTACAAAAAGTAGGTTTTAATCTGAGCAGCTTATCCACCACCGAATTAAGATTGGGCGCCAACCAGTTAGTGCCAATTTGTTGGTCGGTTTTATAGCCAACTTTTTCAATAATTTGCACGAGGTCTTGTATTATCCACCACCGAATTAAGATTGGGCGCCAACCAGTTAGTGCCAATTTGTTGGTCGGTTTTATAGCCAACTTTTTCAATAATTTGCACGAGGTCTTGTATTATCCACCACCGAATTAAGATTGGGCGCCAACCAGTTAGTGCCAATTTGTTGGTCGGTTTTATAGCCAACTTTTTCAATAATTTGCACGAGGTCTTGTAAAATAGGCTCCCTCACATGAGCACGAAATGCCTCATCTGAAAACCAATCATTAAGATCAGACCAAATATTCTTTCCAAAAATGACATTTAGCCTTTTTCTCAAGTTAGCGGCATTAGGCGTTGCTAACACAATCCTACCACCCGGGGCAGTCACTCTATACATTTCCTCGGTAATGTGTTTGGCACCCCGATAGATGTGTTCAAAAAAATCATAACTGGTCACCACATCAAAATACCCATCCTCAAAGGGTAATTTTTCTGTGGTCAAATCCAAAGAATGCACTTTGATGCCAGACTTCACCAGCACATTCTCAATCAGAGCCTCAAGGTCAAATTTTCTATAGCCTTCATCTCCAAAGTCATCGGCTATATGAACGTCCATACCCAATCTTTTCAAAAGAATATGGATGGCGTTAGTCCCAGCACCAACATCTAACACCTTGGCATTTTCCTTGTAAACCAGCGTTGCTTTTTCGATATATTCCTTGTATCGTAAGGTTTCATATTCCTCAAATGACCTAAAGTCATTTTTATAGGGGGCATATAAATCAATGACCTCATCTTTGATGGTCATACAAAAATTTCTGATGTTCATATTAGGAGTCCAAAATTTATTTTGGAAAATGGTAGCAATTGAGTCAATGTTTGACAAGTCTGTTATTTATTATGCAATTAATATCTATCATTACAGTTGTACTAAACTGTAGGCAACATATTGAACAAACAATACAAAGTGTCATCAATCAAACTTATAATAATATCGAATATATTATCATTGATGGCGGCTCAACGGATGGCACCTTAGATATTATCCGCAACTATGATCATGCCATTGACTACTGGATCAGCGAAAAGGATCAAGGCATTTATAGCGCAATGAATAAAGGACTTAGGGTGGTTGCCAATGAGGAATCCTATGTTTTATTTTTAAATGCCGGAGATTTTTTTGACGACCATAAAATCATCTCAGATATCAGCTTTGAACTCAATGACTGTGATTTTGTTTATGGAAAAATCAAGTTAGAAGACGGAGACTTTTCTATTATCGCCGGAAAAAAAGTTAATTTAACAAGCTTGACTATTAATACAATTTGTCACCAAACAATCTTCGTCAAAAAAGCGTTATATAACCAATTGGGTGGCTTTTCAGAAAAATACCAGATAGCCTCAGATTATGAATTTGTACTTAGAGTATTTAATACGAATATCAAGACAAAATATATAGATAAGGTCATTTCAACCATGAGATTGGGTGGAATCAGTGATAGAAATTATCTAATGACGTTTAAAGAAAAAAGTGAAATTATAAAAAATAACGTTTCAACATTAAGCTATTACATTGCGGTTTTTCATATTTATTTTATTGATATTCCATTTAATTTGACGTCAGCGTGTCTTGAGAGACTTAATTTGCTAAGCTATTGGAGAAGACTTAAAAAATATGGAAGATCAATATTTGATTAGCATTATTATACCGACAATCAACCGAAAAGAACAATTTAACGCATTATTAGCCTCAATAAAAAAATCAGAATATCAAAATTATGAAATTATTGTTGTCGATCAAAATGGCTCTAATCTACTGGATAACATCATAACGGGTTGCAAGGAGGATTTTTCAATCCAGCATTATAAAGTGAATTTTAAAGGTGCGGCAAAAGCGCGTAATTACGGTGCTTTATTTGCCCAAGGTGAATTACTTTGTTTTCCTGATGATGATGCGGAAATATTTCCAAATACGCTTAGCATAGCCTGTAATAGTTTTAATCAAATTGATTGCTCGGTGTTATTTGGCAAGTGCATAGATAAATCTGGCAAAGATTCCGTTTTAAAATTTAACACTAAAGCAGCTTACCTGACTTTACAAAATCATGATAATATGTTTGTTGAATCAACAATGTTCGTTAAGAGTGATATTTTTAAAAAATATGAATTTGATGAAACATTTGGTATTGGTACTTTTTATGGTGCGGAGGAGGGTTATGATCTAATATTGAGAATGCTAACTGCTAATATAAGTATCTATTACAATCCCATACTGAAAATATACCATCCACAAAAAAAAGGCAATTACTCAGAGACATTAGCAATTCAACGTGTATTTTCATATCGATGTGGACTGGCACACTTATGCATGAAACATAAGTTATATAAAAAACTATTATCTAGGAGCTTTAAAATTATTGCCTATTTAAGCTATTTGATTTTGTTTGACAGAGCCAAAGTCAGATATTATCTATCTGAACTGCTTGGAATTTTAGCTGGCGTTATTGTGCGATGAACGGATTTTCATGAGTAAAATTACAATTAACTTAGCCCGTAGCGGCAAACAGGGTACCGGCTTAAGCAATTATTCCAAACACCTATTAGCTTGCATGAAAGAACGCTTTACGAAATTAGCGGTGGTTTCCTCTGATCGTAGTTATCAAGAGGACACATCATGGGAATTTATTGCGGCACCGGCTTATGTGTCAACCACAAAGGTCTCTAAAATACGCCCGATTTTATGGTTACTTTATGCCTATTTCCGGTTTCCAAAGAAATCTGGATATATTTTATCAGTCACACACCATACGGTACCCAAGGTAACAAAACAAATCATCACTGTCCATGATTTGAGAGTTTTATTATATCCATACAATGATTTACAAAAAATTTATTTTCGTTATTTACTACCCCGTGCCTTAAAAAAGATTGATGGTATTATTACCGTTTCTCAAACAACCAAAAAATTGCTTATCAAGCATTATAAAATTGTACCTGATAAAATTTATGTCATTCATAATTATATTGATGTGACAACATTTAAACCGGATGACAGCGTCACATCGCCGGCAATACCCTATTTGCTTATGGTTGGTGCTATTTGGGAACATAAGAACGCTTTTGAAGTGCTTGCCATGCACAAATATTGGGCGGGAAGGTACCCCTTAAAAATTTTAGCGACTGACGGAGAATATAAACAAGTGCGACTCGTTTTGGCCTAATTCTTGCATTCGGATGGACGGGAAGGTAAGTTAAATAAAGC
>JSZA02000061.1 GCA_000785145.2 Candidatus Thiomargarita nelsonii | reverse complement strand
CACCACTGTTCAAGTTGTTCTCCATGTTTTAACCTCAAGCGTTCAAGTGTTTGTGATGTTAAAGCTAGATTTGCCCCTAACACCATACCATATCCAGCGGCACCAAGATTACGAGTCAATATCATAAAAATAATGATAGATAAAACTTGCTGAATTATCGCTCCAGTAGCAATATGTTTTATTGATTTCATGATGAATGCGCCAGGCTAAGAGCGGTTTTCGCATATAAAGATAACACTACTTGAAAAATTCTTTGATTTTATCACTGGAAAAAACTGAGGAAAATCAGAAAAAGGATATAAAGCTGGCAGTATAATTTCTTTAATATTAAAATAGTTTGATATTAATTTTTGCCATTTTTTTACACTGAAATCCTGAGTTTCATCAAGTATTGAACTAGCATAAGAACCATGAGCTTGTGGCAAAAAGATTCGTTTTAGGTTGATGAGAGAACGTTCTTTAACTAGAAATCTAGCAATTCTAATGTGGGTAGTAAACATGAGTTGTGAAATGAAGCTTACAAAAGCCATCGTTCCGGTAGGCACTACAATGACGGCAATCCCTTTTTTATTAAGTACCCTGACCATTTCTTTGAGTCCTTGTTCTCTATCTTGGAAATGTTCTAGTGCATGTGATGAATAGACAACCTCAAATTGTTCCGTTTCAAAAGGTAACTCTTCTGCTACACCCTTTATAATTAAAGGGTTAAAGTTTGATGAGTCTATAACACCATAGACATCAATTTCCGGTTCAATGCCTATAACCGAAAAGCCTAATTTCTGTGCTTTAGAAAGTGCGTAACCCGTACCACAACCAACATCAAGAAAGCTGCTATGTGAATAATGTTTGAGAAATTTTTCAGTGTTGTTCCACTCTAAGTCACGAATCCTTTTTTGACGAGTATTAAAAACTTCTTTATTAGCTAAAGGCCACATATTCTATTTTTCCTTTAAAAATTTTAAGATACAAATAGAGCATTAGACTTGTCCCTAATTAAACAAGAAATGCCATTTTTTCAAAAAATGGCATTTCTAAAAGTTTAAAAAGGCGTACCAAAAAATTAAATCTAGGACACCTAAATGCCAGAAATTTTATTTAGGGACAAGTCTATTATTTTCTATAATTATCGGAGAAGAATTAAATGGCTGAAGCCGAAACGGTTGGGAACAAATTTTAGTACCGTGATTTTGATCACGTATAGTTACTCCTTCGGCAATAAGACAGTCTTCACCAATAGAAATATGATTTCTTGATACAAGCACGACATTCTGTCCAATATGCGTTTGAGCATCAATTTCCATTTGTCCATATTTCACAATGATAGTCGTATTACGTCCAATATTTACATTTTTACCAACTGATAGAATACCGCCGTCTGTAACTTGTATATAGACACCTTCGTTTAAAAAAACGCCTCGCGCAAAGCTAACGCTAGGATAGGCCGTTTTAGTTAAATATTTACGCACATGACTTGCAATCAAACACTTATATTTTAAAAATCTTCTGAACAGAACTGCAAAAAGATGTTTGGGTATCATATTGCTATATTTTATTAGACCTCTTTCCTATTAAATTTAATCTATTTTTATATCAATGTGTTAATATTTTGATTAATTATTTAATATATTGAATATAAATATAAAAATTATTTAGGAAAGATGTCTATTGTTGAAAGCGTTTAGTTTTATGGTTTACTTGCACACGCAATGAGAA
This sequence comes from Candidatus Thiomargarita nelsonii, assembly GCA_000785145.2. Lineage (GTDB taxonomy): Bacteria > Pseudomonadota > Gammaproteobacteria > Beggiatoales > Beggiatoaceae > Thiomargarita > Thiomargarita nelsonii_B. The sequence continues at coordinate 35,778 of JSZA02000061.1, read as the reverse complement.
ATTTTCCAAACAAGCGAGGTCGATCAACGCCAACTTCTGCTGTGTATACCGCTGCTAGAAAAAAACGCCATATTTTGACCACCAACCAGCGAGCCAAGCGTTTTGGCTTCCATCCAAACGGAATTTGGGAATCAGTGATTTCAACACCTACAAAACCCATTGCTAATAATATTTGGCGTAAACTGAACTCTGTAAACGAGATTTCATGGGTAAAATCAATATATCTTGAGGTGTTTCCATAAAGTGATGAAGCATTGATTGTTCGGATAATCACTCTTCCCTTTGAATTAAGGGCCACTTGTACTTGTTGTAGCATTTTGAGCAACTCATCTTTTTTCATATGCTCGACGATATCTGTCATAAAGATTAAATCATAACCTTTGTGATTTTCTAAAAATGTCAGCCCATCCCCGTGAGTAACGGACAGTCCGTTGTTTTTTGCAAATTCTACCTGTTCAATACTTGTGTCAACCCCAAATATATTTTCATAACCTTCTTGTTGCAAAAATTGCAGTAGAAAGCCACTACCACACCCTATATCTAGGATACGATACTTTTTGTCTGCCGGGAGAAAACGACCAAATTCAGCATGATAGGCTTCTGCCATTCGAGAATGAAACCCGCCCTGATTCAAGAATCCATAAGCAGTGCTACGATAATTTGCATAAAGTATGTCTCTATAATCACTCATAATATTCTCCAGTTCATGGCTTGACTTTTTCAGTCACTAAGGCTTGTTGTCCGATTATTTGCCGTACATAGTCAAAAAAAACAGAACGATACTCAAACACCATCATTCCAAGTATCACAACAAGAAAAGCACACACACCCAATACGATCTCATTAGGAGCCATCAAGATAAAAAAACTTAGGATTGTAAACAATCCAAAAAGTACCAACATCCCAAACCTAACTTTCCAAGAGACTAAGTCTCTTAATGCCCATATTACCACAGCCACCTTAATCCAAGTCCCAAATATAAATCCAATGAAAATAAGCAGTGATGAATCTGAAAATAGCATTGCTATCAAAAGAAAAGACAGACTACCTGCAATGTTTGCAACAAGAATTAACGTTTCTTGCTGGCGAGCATAGAGCATCGAAATCATCAAGCTCTGAAGCACTTCAGGAACGACACTCACCATAATTAAGGCAATAATGGGAATGCCCGTGCGAAAATCATCGCCAACTAAATAAGGAATAATGGGTGTCGATATGGCAACCGTAATAAACGCTAGTATGGCGAGACTATACAGAATAGCAAATGGAAAAACAAGCTTTTCGACATGATCATGCAACAGAGCTTTCTCGCCAGATTCTATCGCAACCGTAAATTTCGGTAACAAAGTGGGTGTAAGCCAATGTATAGGTTGTATAAAAAACCCATATAGCACAAACGCAACACCGACAAAGCCCGCTTGCTCAACGCCAAAGAGATTGCCAACTAGTAGGATCACAAATAGAGGCGAAGAGAAATAAGATGCAATTGTCGCTAATAATATGGGCATCGTTGCTTTAAAAAACTCATGCCAGCGAAAAGACTTTACAATAAGGCTTAGGTATGTTTTAGCAAAATAAACTATCCCCAATATAGCAACCAATAACATGGAAAATGCATTGGCGTATAGTACACTCTCGCTCTCTAATTGTCCAGAAAAAAATAGAACTATAATGGCTGGCAAGTACAAGATTTTATCCATCCACAGTGAGTATCCATAGCCACGAAAGGATTGAGTGCTTTGGAGACCGATTCTGAATAAGTTCAAGAAAAATAAGCCCGCCAACAGTGTCATTAACAAGGGTGCTTCACCATAAATCTGGATATTTCCAATCTTGAAGTGTTCTAAAATAATGATGATCAATAATCCAATGATTGATAGGGCGAATGAGATGATACCAGTTATAACATAAACATCTCCCAGTTTGGCATGATGAAACACTTGTTTTGCTCCTGATCTCACCATATAAGGTGTCATCCAGAAAGCACTAAAGTTATAGATCGAGGTTGCTAATGCCAACGCGGCTGCAACTATACCATATCCCGCTGCACCGAGATGACGTGTCAGGATCATAAAAATGACAATAGATAGAAGTTGCTGAATGATCGAGCCAACCGCAATATGCCTTGCTTGTTTCATTGCTTTGTTACCTATTCAACTCATTAAGTCTTTTCCACTTCCAATAATATTTCTTTTTAGATTTAACTTTAAATCTTGAGGCGTGGATTATACGCGAAATCGTAGAATGTTTTGGTTTGGCACCTTTCGATGGCAAAAAAAACATTGGGAGTTTATCAGTCTCTTGAGGTCTGGATAATTTGTTGCGATCTCTGGCAAGATAAACTAACAACGCTAATAATATAGGCAATATTTGTAATTTAAAGCGTGCTGCCGATCCAAGGTTTTGGTACGAAACAAAGCCGTATATTGTCGCCCATATCATCACTGTCACAATGGCCCACAATAAAAGTGGTTCTTCTTTGATTTCTGTCCATTGCGTTCGCTTGATGGCAAGAATGAACAAGAATAACAAAACCAAATTTTCGAGTCCAGCCAACATACCAAAAGGATTTAAAATTTCTCCCGGCAGTGGCCGAAACAAGGCGGTGAAACTACCTATCGGCATAAACGCTAACATACTGCCAATGCTGGTAATTCCGCCGCTAATTTGTTGTCCAGAACCACCCCTTCCCCAGCCGCTGGAAATAGTATCGGTTTGAGAAACCAAATCTTGACTTGATTCTATTGAAAATCTTTCCGCGAAAAGACTCCATGAAAAGAGAAAGGCTATGCTTACAATAACGAGAAATATGACTTTTAAATAAAAACGACCGCTTTGAATGATCATAAAGACTGCCAAAGGTGCTAATAAAATTGGCGCATACCATAATCGTATAAATGATGCCAGCCACACGCCCAATGCTCCCCATAACAAATAACGCATTTTGCAAAACTGTTGCCAACCAACGACGGCATAAGCATAAAGCGCTACCCCTACGAACATAATCGGGTCTTTTCCTAAAATTGATGACCAAAATAATATGCTGGGATATAAAGCCAAGACGTAAAAAATTCGGACATCATCGTGTCGCCAAAACAGGCAAATCGCTCGGTAAAAAATATACACAGCAACCATTCCTATCATAGCACTGCTCACCTTCAGGGCATGGTATGAATTAGGTATGAGGTATTGGTGCAATCTCGCTAGATTGGTGATATTCGGTGTCCCAGCACCAAATTCAAAGTATTCCCATGCAAAACTCTCTGTTGAACCATGATAAAAATAAAGGTAGGCGTCTAGTCCATAATGACCCTCGTAAAATAACATGAAACCAAGTGTCACAAATATTTTAATCAGCCAAAGCACCAACAATGCACGCTTGTGCTGAAAAGAGACTGGCCAGAACAGTATACTGAATCCTAGCACAAACGCCCAGATAAAAGCGCTCAAATAATCCCCAATAATATCTTTTTGTGCAAAGGAAAAATTGACTCCCGATACCCGCACCCATTCTAAAAAACTGGGTTGCAATCTAGCTAATGCCATCGCACAGGCGATCACGATCAAAAACTGTAATAATATTTTAAGGGTACCACTCTTCATGGTGTTATATTTATCGGGTTAAGTGGAGTTTGCTTCAAGCCATGCTTGGAACATTAGCACGTCCCAAAGAGAATATTGCCAATTTTTCTTTCCAGACTGATGCTCAAGCCACTTTTCCTGAATCTGTGCCTGATTAAAAAATCCTTCTCGTTGTAAACGAGTTGGGTTTAAAAGTGCCTCTGCCCAGTCACGGAGTGGCCCACGTAGCCATTTGTCAATCGTTTTAGGCCGTTCAATCAGTTCTTTGGGTACATACCGATACAAGACTTGTCGCAGCAACCATTTTCCTTGGTTTTGATGAATTTTGAATGAAAGCGGTAGTTGCCAAGCGAATTCGACTAGCCGATGATCGAGTAGTGGCACACGCGATTCTAAGCTCATTCCCATACTGGCTCTATCCACTTTCACAAGAATATCGTCAGGCAAATAACTGACCAAATCCAAGTACATCATCCATTGTGTAAAATCTGGCAGCTTTGCCCACTGTTGCTTATCACTAACTATTGTCAGGGGTTCTTTGACGTTGATAAGGGAATATTATGGTTCTTTCCAGTCAGAAATCAATTGCTTATACATATATTCCGGTGAATCCACAGAGACTATTTCTGCCAACTTCTGTTTGTAGCTAAGACAAAAACTGTCCGAACCATTGCAAATTTCGCTCAGATTGAGCTGAAATAAGTGACAGGACGGTTCCCAAGATAAATCTTGGACTCCAAAAGACCCTATTGTAACCGGGTACTTATTTAATCCCCTTTAAAAATCTTTTACCAAGATAACCCCACAGTGTCGGATGTGATCTAAGCTTAGAAGGGAGATTTGAAAATATCCCCTCTCGTTCTAAAGTACCAGTCAATATACCGCGCATAGCATTTATCAAAATCGGTAATGCGACGGCTATGTGAAGGAATGGATAAGTAACAAAAGAGTCTTTCGGGGAAACCTTAAATGTGGCTTGTGCAATAATGTTGCCCGTATCAATGCCTTCATCCACAAAATGTACAGTCGTTCCCACTAAATCGGAGCGCCCCTCAACTAATGCCCAATAGCCGCCGTGAACGCCCCTGAAGAGGGGAGTAATCCCCATGTGTGTATTTATAAAACCCGCTTTCACACAAGAAAGCGTTTGTCGTCCAATGATGCGCGTACCATTGACGACAACCAACTCGGGATTGAACTGCTGGAGTGCCTGTCGTGCCTCATATGAATTAACCGATGGTACATTAACAACGCTCTCAGTGATTTCCGAATCATCCAGTCCATACTCCCTTTTAATTTCTTCAATACGTTTTTTATCAGTCCATCGTAGAAATGGTGTCACTATAGACATAAACAAAAGTTGTCCCACCACAGTAATGATACCCAATTGACTTATTCGTCGCTGAATCAGTTTGCTACGTGGTACCGATTTTTCTAGGATAACTTGTAGCTCGGAAAATTCTTTTTTTAGGGCATGATAAACTATTCTGGTTGACGCACCATCCGAAGCTAATAAAACGATTCGATTAGGCTGAACACTCATTTAATCTTTTCCCTTTTGTGCTGTTAATGCGACTTCTGCCATAGATATTGAACGCATACCATAATTTTGTTGGCAATGCTTAAATTCATTTAAGATTGCTCTCAATACCTTATTCCTGCCTCTAGCAATATGTCTTCACTATCATCGTATAGAGGTTTGACAGTTGGAGAGAAGGAGTCTAATTCTTGTTTTGAATTTGCAAAGAGAAACCCAACCGTCGCCCAGGTAGCGGCTATCCAAAATTACCGTCCTGCATTGATATTTTTTTTTGCCTTTGGTGTTTGCAATCCTGTCCTAAACGTTTATTTAACTCTTTTCCACTTCCAATAATATCTCTTTTTAGATTTTACTTGAAATATTGAGGCGTGGATTATACGCGAAATCGTAGAATGTTTTGGTTTGGCGCCTTTCGATGGCAAAAAAACCATTGGGAGATTATCAGTCTCTTGAGGTCTGGATAATTTGTTGCGATCTCTGGCAAGATAAACTAACAACGCTAATAATATAGGCAATATTTGTAGCTTAAAGCGTACTGCCGATCCAAGGTTTTGGTAGGAAACAAACCCATAGATTGTCCCCCATACTATCACTGTCGCAATGGCCCACAATAAAATTGGTTCTTCTTTGATTTCTTTCCATTGCGTTCGCTTGAGAGCAAGAATGAACAGGAATAACAAAATAAAATTTTCGAATCCAGCCAACAAACCAAAAGGATTTAAAATTTCTCCCGGCAGTGGCCGAAACAAGGCTGTGAAACTACCTATAGGCATAAACGCTAACATACTGCCAATGCTGGTAATTCCGCCGCTAATTTGTTGTCCAGAGCCACCCTCGCTTCCCCAGCTACTGGAAACAGTATCGGATGCCGAAACCAAATCTTGACTTGATTCTATTGAAAATTGTTCAGCGAAAAGACTCCATGAAAATAGAAAGGCTATGGTTACAATAACCATAAAGACTACTTTTAAATAAAAACGACCGCTTTGAATGAGTATAAAGACAGCCAAAGGCGCTAATAAAATTGGCGCATACCATAATCGTATAAATGATGCCAGCCACACGCCTAATGCTCCCCATAATAAGTAACGCACTTGACCAAACTGCTGCCAACCGACGACAGCATAAGCATAGAGTGCCACTCCGACGAACATAATCGGGTCTTTTCCTAAGATTGATGACCAAAATAATATGCTGGGATATAAAGCCAAGACGTAAAAAATTCGGACATCATCGTGTCGCCAAAACAGGCAAATCGCTCGGTAAAAAATATACACAGCGATCATTCCTATCATAGCAGTAGTCACCTTCAGGGCATGGTAGGATTCAGGTATGATGTATCGGTGCAATCTGGCTAGATTGGTGATATTCGGTGTCCCATCACCAAATTTAAAATATTCCCACGCAAAATTCTTTATTATTGAATCATAAAAATAACCAAAGGCATCTAGCCCCGTTTTACCACCATAAATATGCTCATAAAATAACATGATACCGAGTGTCACAAATATTTTAATGAGCCAAACCACCAACAAAGCACGCTTGTCATGAAAAGAGACAGGCCAGAACAGTATACTGAATCCTAGCACAAAGGCCCAGATAACAGCGGTAAAATAATCCCCAATAATATCTTTTTGCGGAATCGTCTGTCCCGCTGCCCTCACCCAATCTAAAAAATTTGGCTGCAATATAGCCAATGCCATCGCACAAGCGATCGCTATAAAAAACTGTAATAATATTTTAAGGTTATCAGTCCCACTCTTCATGGTGTGTGTTATATAACTTATCGAGTTAAAATGAGGGCGAGTTCGCTTCAAGCCATGCTTGGAACATCAGCACGTCCCAAAGAGAATATTGCCAATTTCTCTTTCCAGATAGATGCTCAAGCCACTTTTTCTGAATAACGGCATGATTAAAAAAACCTTCTCGTTGTAAACGTGCTGGGTTTAAAAGTGCCTCTGCCCACTCACGGAGTGGCCCCCGTAGCCAGTTGTCAATCGGTATGGCAAAACCCATTTTAGGTCGTTCAATCAGTTCTTTGGGTACATACCGATACAAGACTTGTCGTAGCAACCATTTACCTTGGTTTTGATGAATTTTAAATGAAAGGGGTAGTTGCCAAGCGAATTCGACGAGTCGATGATCGAGTAGTGGCACACGCGATTCTAAGCTCACTCCCATACTTGCTCTATCGACTTTCACAAGAATATCGTCAGGCAAATAACTGACCAAATCCAAGTACATCATCCATTGTGTAAAATCTGGCAGCTTTGCCCACTGTTGCTTATCACTAACCACTGTCAGGGGTTCTTTGACGTTGATAAGGGCCGATTCTGGATATTTCCAATCAGAAATCAATTGCTTATACATAGATTCCGGTGAATCCACCGCGACTATTTCTGCCAACTTTTGTAGCTTGTCAACCATCATCGGTTGCTTGAGTTTGCGAAGTGGTCCTCTATTAAATAGTTGCGGAGAAAGCGAATTCAACGCTTTTGCCATTAGCCAACGCCATGAAGAAGGCATCCAACCGATATTTTTCCAGATACGCCGTCCCCAAAAATAGCGGTTATAGCCACCAAACAATTCATCACCTCCGTCACCTGACAGACTCACTGTCACATGTTGACGCGCTAATTGAGAAACGAGGTATGTAGGCACCTGTGAAGGATCCGAGAAGGGTTCATCCCACAGGGTGGGCAGACGTGGAATCACAGTCCTCATTTCTTCAGCTGTAACGTAGAGTTCTGTATGTGCCGTTCCTAAATGCTGAGCAACCGCTTTGGCATGTTGGGCTTCATTATAACCCTCTTCGTGAAAGCCTATGGAAAATGTTTTTATTGCCCTTTCCGATTGAGCCTGCATCAGCGCAACGACAGTGGAAGAATCAACGCCGCCAGAGAGAAAGGTGCCCAAGGGCACATCGGCTTCCATGCGTAGTTTGATGGCATCCCGTAGCAGTTGCTCCAGTTTATCAATGGCCTCGGTTTTAGTGCCCGTAAAGGGGGCCATTGTGCCTTGTTCTGCCGCCGTTTTGGCACTCCAGTAGGCGACAGGCTCTGGTATCTCACCCGCCTTAGCCGCGGACAAAGGCAAACTCAGTAGCGTCCCCTGCCTGAGTTTGTAGATACCCTCATAAATAGAATAGGGGGCTGGCACATAGTCATGCCGCAACAATAGGGGTAAGGCTTCGCGGTTAATTTCACCGCGCCAAGCGGGATGTACTCGTAAAGCTTTTAACTCTGATGCAAATAGGAATACTTTGTCCATCCAGCCATAATAGAGCGGTTTTTCGCCCAGACGGTCTCGCGCCAAAGATAAAACGCGATCTTTTCTATCCCAAAGCGCAAAAGCAAACATGCCGTTAAATCGATCAAGTGCCTTTTCAAGCCCCCAATGACTGATGGCAGCCAGCATGACTTCGGTATCAGAATGTCCCCGCCAATTTGGTGCGACGCCAATTTGCTCAAGTTCTTTGCGGATGGCTTTGAAATTATAAATTTCTCCATTATAAACAATAATATAACGTCCACAGGCTGAGACCATTGGTTGATGGCCTTCTGGCGATAGGTCGATAATGGCAAGGCGGCGATGTCCTAAGACGATCCCCACTTCTCTGTCCACCCAGGAGCCATCGTCGTCAGGTCCTCGGTGCGCTAAGCAATCATTCATCCGAGTGACAATGGCGCGACATTCGTCGGCGGAGTTGCTCAAGGTCAAATCAAGAAAACCGGTAATACCACACATTATATAGTCACTCTATAGTATAGTTTATTATACCTAGTCACCCATTTTATTTTGGAGTCCAAGATTTATCTTGGACTTCTTCAAAACATAAATATGACAGGCACTTCCAAAAATGTAGCTAAGAATCCTTCTAAATTGGATTGGCAGCATAGAATCAAAAATAGAAGACCCCGTATAAAACAACCTGTTATGATAAAATTTATCAATTTTCCATCCGGTATTTTTAAAAAAAGCATTCCATCCATATCGACTAAACCGGTAAATTTCAGTCATAGAATTGCCTGTTTCACCCAGTCTAGGCGGAAAAATAGCCTTTTTAATTAATTCTGTTTTTCCTAAGCTTTCTACCTTATTGAGCACAAGGGAATCTAATTCACGATCTTTGTTTGGTTTGGATATTTTATTTTGTAAGATTTTGAAAAAGCTTTTTATAACGAAAAAATAATGCGTTATATTGGTCCAGAACCGCCAACTGCCACTGGGTACAACATGAATAACGATTCCATCATATTTCAAGACTCTTTTTATCTCAGCTTGAAAATCTTCCAAATGTGGAATATGCGCGAGCACATTGGAACTGAAAATAACATCAAAATAATTATCATAAAATGGAATTGTCTTGCCGTCATAGTCTAACACAGGCCAGATGCGTTCTTCAGAATAATTACTCTCTTTGACATCTATTGCCTCAACAGTATATCCCTGTTGAGTTAACGCTTTTGCCTGCCAGCCTGTTCCAGCACCAATCTCTAATAGCTTGCTACCAGAGAGTTTCTCTGTTTTTATTTCGAGAACGACCTTGTTTAATTCGTCTAGTCTTATTGCTTTAAGATGTTTTAAACTCATGTGATTAACCTAATGGTTTGCTCATATAGTTGCTCATACTGACGTGTAATGGTTGTCAATGAAAAATTGTCCATCACACGTTGTCGTGCTGCCTCACCTAAGTGTTTGCGCTGCTCTGTTCCCATTAATGTCATCCAGGCTTGTGCCAATGCTTCTGAATCACGGGGGGGGACTACTTTACCCGTTTCGCTAACCAGCCATGCCGAATCCCCGACATCCGTTACGACACAAGGTACGCCACATGCCATCGCTTCTCCTACTGTGTTAGGAAAACTTTCAGTATAGGAAGAAGAAGTCGCAATATCCAAAGCGGCTGTTAAATCAGAAATGTCTCGTCTATCCCCTAGCAGATGTACCCTGCCTGCTAGCTTTTGCTGTTGCACAAGCTCAGCAATGACTGGATTACTCAGTTCTACATCTCGCCCTGCTAAAACAAACTGTACATTCTCATGCGCCTTAGTTAATCGTGCTGCGGCTTTAAAAAAATTGGCATGATCTTTATCGGGGTGATAACGCGCTATCAATCCAATCAAAAAAGTATTTTCCGGTATTTGTAAAGTGTTGCGTAATTTTTCTCTTGCCGCTTGGGATGGCTGGAATTGTTGGGTATCAAAACCATTTGGAATAATAACGGTCTTATTTGCAGCATAACCAATGGCTTGATGCTGTTGGGCACTGATACGAGAATTATAAATAATTTTGGCCGTTCGCTTAGAAGGCATCGCACCGATTTTGATGATTTTAACAGTGCTTTTTTTATAGTGCTGAACATTATAAAGGGCGTGTCGTATATTCCACAGAATGGGCACTTGTTTGCCAAGAAAAACTCGACTGAGAGAGGCGGCAATATTGCCATGAGGCAACCATCCTTGAATAAGATCAGGCTTGATTGAACGAATAAGATGCCGCAGCCGCCAAACCGCTTTAACTGAGGGCTTTCCTGCTTTCATACCAAGGCTATGAAGTGAAACACCCGCTTTTTTAAAGAGTTCTCCAAACGTACCTTCTCCACTTAATGAAATGACAACGAACTCGAAGCGATCTCGATTCGTTGTCTGAAGGAGTTTATAAAGCATCATTTCAGCACCGCCCATCGTTAGGTTGGTGATAATGTGTAGTACGCGCATATTGATTGTAGTTTTTAATTATAAATATATAAATGTTGAAATAACCATAACCAAGCAGAAAGAAACTATTATATCCTAGATACTCCATATTTGAAGGAGATTCTGCCTCTAGCTTTTCTCGACCCGAGCCGTCACCAATCATAAGAAACTTAATTTCAGGAAAGAGACGTGCCAGTTTGGGAATATAAATAGCGCCATCCCAAGGCGTGAAGGTGCCAACATAAATGACAACTAAAGCCTCGTCTGGATTTCGCTGTCTTTGTTGAACCGCATAAAAATATTCACTGACACCATTTTTTTTATGCTAAACACGTTTTTAGCACCAACTTGTGTTGCTTTCTTTGCTAGTACTCTGTCAATTTTTTTTTTGGAGTACAAAGCTTTAGCTTTGTACTGTCTGACAAAGCTAAAGCTTTGTACTCCAACCCCAAAAAAAAAAATTGACAGAGTACTAGATTGTCGCTGACAGCAATCACGGCAGAAGCCTAGCTTTGTTCAATAACCATTTTATCCCTATCCGAAACTGCACTAACATGTATGCAATTTTCGGGAGACTGGAAAATATATATAGTAAAATTTGTTGCACTCCATAAACTTTAGATGCAACTGAACTCCTGATATTACTACGATACTTATCTAGTTCTCCTTCTATCAAATATTGGTATGAAAACTCTGCTAGTTTTTTTGCACGAGCTTTTTCTATTACACCTATTTTTAATATATCTTTCAAACTATCTAATAACATTAAGTTGTTTTTAATGGAAACATCTTTAAAGTTATTTTGTGTTGATATACCAACACAAACTCGATAAACACCCAGCGTTCTCGCCAAGTGATAGTCTGGACCATTTCTCAGTAAACCTGCCTCAAGCTCAACATCAAGCACAAGCATTCCTTCTTTTATGTGCATCCCTTCTTTTATGTCTTTCAGTAGTTTTGCTTTATCTTTAACATACATAATTGAAGAATGGAAAAAGAATGGCATATTAAGCGCAAAAAAATTTAAATCTTTTTTCCCTTCTGCTATTTTGTACCATCTCTCATTTATCTCTTGAGAACCTTCTGAGAAGAGCATATTATGTGTACACATCGCACAGTCTGGGTTTTTATCCAATACTTCTTTCTGCACCTGTAACTTACTTGGGAGCATATAATCATCTCCATCAAGATGTGCAATATATTCACCTTTAGCAAGACTATGCACTGAAAAATAATTCGGTGTAGGACCAATGTTTTTTTCCTGAAAAACGGGTTTTACCATGCATGGATATTTTTCTGCAAATTCTTGAATGATTTCTCTTGTACCGTCTGTGGAGCAATCATCTCCGACAATTACTTCAAAATCAAAATCCGTTTCTTGTTCAACGACGCTTTGTAAGCACTGTCTGATAAATTTTTCCTGATTATAAGTTACCACACAGACTGAGACTTTTAAGTTTTCCTTAGACATTGAAAAATCCTCACTTTTCTATTTTTTAATCTAGTTAAAAACCTGTTTCTTGCCCATTTTGATCCCATCATAGATAAGATCAGCATACAAAAGCTAATGCTGGCAATGATTGCCATATTAAAAATTCTATTTTCTGGCCACGAAGTCAATTGATAAAACAAAAAACTTACTATTCCTCCTATCAATGCAATACCACCTATATCCTTAAATAGCCATCGATAATGCAACCCTTTCACAAATTTCCTATGAACAATTGGCACCCAAAAGAGAAAATAAATTACATTTGAAATTAACCAAGCATAACCTGCCCCCATCATACCATAGTGGAATGTTGCCAAGATTAAGCTTGGAATCAGAAATGCAACAAACAAAGCACTGCCGATTAAGTGCAGTGTTAAATCACCTTTGGCATATTGCAGATAATAAGGGAAGGCTCCAAATGCCAATATGCCATTGCCTAATGCATAAAGAGTCAATATGGGGGTTACGCTATTAACAATGTCTATATCGCCTGTCCAAACCCATAACACTTGTTTTGAAAATAATGCTAATACCAATGAAGCTGGTATCGCAATAATCGTCACAAATTGGGTTGCTTGACGATAGAGTCGAATAAAACCTACTTCATCATTTTCTGCATTTAACTTGGTTAAACGAGGAAGCAATGCCGAGCTAATAGGGCCACTTATCATAAGAATGCCGCTGGCGGCTAAAACCGCCAAGGTAAAATAGCCATATTCCTTAAGCGGTAATAATTTTGACAGCATTAATTTATCAGTTTGTGTTACCAATACCCAAACAGAACTCGTAAACGCAATACTTAGTGAAAATTTAAGTACATTTTTTAATGGCTTCCACTGCCAAGGTATATATTGCCCAACTTTCACTTTAGGTAACAATTGATAGCTTTTTAGAATCAAAATTAATGATTCAATTATTGCAGCCCCTAACTGATAACTAAAAAAAGCAACGGGGCTAGTGTCTACCCAAATAAAATAGGGGATGACCAATACAAAACGAATCGTAGCAATAATCACATTAAAACCACCTAGCCAGACTAACTGCTCGAAACCTGTGATAACCCCTCGATATAAGCTACTTATCCAGCGTAATGCAATAATAACTCCTATTAGCCTAATCGAATCAATTACTTCTGCTATCGGTAGTGTTTCGACTTTTAACCAGTCTGTAGCAATCAAATAAGCACTCGCTATAATTACCACTGCTCCTAGAAGAGCTATTACTAGAAAAATACCTTCTAAAGTTCGTAATAATCGACGTAAACTTAAAGCATCGGTTGCTCCCCCACAATACCGTGCAGTTTCTCTAGAGATGGTAGGGCTTAATCCCATATCCAGCAACTGAAACCATACCTGTAGCATAGCAAAAAAGCCTACCAATCCATAAGCCTCTGCGCCCATGTACTTTATATATAAAGGCAGGATTAAAATACCAATTAAGGTGGTATAAAATTGACTTATGTAACTTGCAATGATGTTATTTTTAAGTGACATATTAACTGGTTTCATAAATGTAGGATAACCTCATCAATCAAAACGATTCCTCAGCATTAAGCATTTCACGCACTGCATTAACATCATTAAACATCAGTACATCAATTATAGACAAGCCGGGATAAAATTTGTCTGAAAATTGTGCATATAATTTCAAATGTGGTTCCACAAAATTTAAATTAATATTATTCAATTTGAAAATTTTATCATCATAAAGCAGCCTACCTCCCGATAGATTATAATAGTCGTCTGCGTTTTCCAAGCGACAAATATCGAGAACCCGTTCCATGCCAGTTAAATTTGAATTATTATAACAAGATGATGAATTGACGAATCTAACTTTTAGTTCTAAATATTCTGATACCGATATAACACTTAGTTTCGCAATCGTGGCTATCTTTTTCTCATCAGCAAATAGTACCTCTCTAAAAATATTGTACACGGAAGTAAAATATGGGGCTTTTGAATATGATTGACGCACAGATTCTAACATTTTTCTACGCCATAAATTATGTTCTTGAACAACAACTTCATTTATTTTTAAAAAGGGACTTGCTTTAGACAATGGTATTGTTATATATCGTATGCCCCCAGATAAAAATAAGCGATTCCTATTAATCCACCCTCCTTTAATAAAGTTAACATCATCATAAAAAACGAATCTATCAACTGCTGAAATCAATTGAAAATATCCTAAATAAGGAAATAGATAGGGCTGCATAATCGCAAGTTTCATTTTTTTTCACCTAAAATCACTTGAGCTATAAAATCTACTTGAATGTCAGTTAAATCAGGATAAATCGGTAAACAAAGAACCTTTGATGATAAATTGGATGCAACCGGTAGATTAGTCGGACTCGCTGATGCTAACCCCCTATACATTGGAAAAGTCGAAATGAGTGGATAAAAATAACGACGGGTATATATGTTGTTATCCCGCAATTTATGGTATAGCTCATCACGACTGATAGGATAATCCTCTTCAACTAATATAGGAAAATAAGCATAATTTGCTATCTGTTCACCTGCATCTTGCACACAAGAGATTCCTTTTACTTCTTTTAGAAGTTGACGATACATTGCGTCAATCTCTTTTCTTCGGGCTAACGCCTGATCAATATGTTCTAGTTGCAACAAACCAAAAGCGGCATTTATTTCGCTCATTTTGCCGTTTATACCGGGGGCTACGACAGTTACTTCATCTACAAAACCAAAATTTTTCAAATGATCAATGCGTTGTTTGGTTTTTGCATCAGGACAAATAATAGCCCCACCCTCAAAGGTATTAAACACCTTGGTAGCATGAAAACTAAGAATCGATAAATCGCCATGTCTTAACAGGCTACCTCCTTGGTCTTCTACTCCAAAAGCATGAGCCGCGTCATAAATAACCCGTAAATTATAAATATCTGCAATTTTTTGAATCGCTTCCACATCGCAAGGATGACCATAACAATGTACGGACATAATAGCTGTTGTTTGCGGAGTAATGGCAGCTTCAATTTTATTGGGTTCTAAATTGAAGCTATTGGGATCAATATCCACAAATACGGGTTTTATTGCATTCCATAGTAATGAATGAGTAGTTGCGACAAATGAATACGGTGTGGTAATGACTTCACCCGTGATTCGCAATGCTTGTAAGGCAGTAATTAATGCAATCGTACCATTCGTAAATAAAGCAATGTGTTCGACACCTAAATAATCAGAAAGTCTTTTTTCTAGTTCCTGATGAAAAGGTCCATTGTTAGTAAGAATCTTGTTTTCCCATATTTTCTCAAGATAAGGAATATATTCCTCTAATGAGGGAAGATGAGGCTGGGTGACATAGATCGGTTTATTGTTATTCATGTACTAGTCTCATTAGTTAAGTGTGCTACATGTATATCAAGAATTCAGACTGCTATTCAACCACATTTTAACTTGCATCGCCCCACAATAAGTATAGTGAAACATCACATCCATATAATTTCTCTCTTTAATCTCCGAATGATTGAGGACATCTTGAAGAGAAATAATCTGATGCCTATATTTTTTTATATCTTTAATCAGTTGTTCTAAATCCCCTGGCTTCCAGGTGTTATGATGGTAACAGACTGTCCAAAGTCCAAATGGAAAAGGGCGAAATCTCCATACCTGGTGCGGAATCCAGTTCATGTCATGATGGCGAAAAGGGCGAAAAGAAAAGCCATCGCTAATTAAATTTAAGCCTAGCCTTTTTAATGCCTTAATGGTTTGTAAATCGAAGGAATTAGAGGGTGCTACCCAAATCTCAGGCGTGAGATTATTTTCCTTGAAGATATTTAAACCACTTTGAAGTTTGTGATATTGAGTTTCTTCATCTATACCAGCAAATTCACTCTGCTTTTTCAGGCAAAGCAAACCTCTGTCTTGAGTCACATATTGATGGTGATGACCATGTAAGCCAATAGTCCAGCCATTTTCCTGCCATTTTTTTAGACGCGCCCAAAAATCTGAGACTGGCTCGTTGATAAAAAACGATTTATCTTTATTGTCAGGAATCACTGCAATGATTGGTTTAATTTCATTTTCAATTAAAACAGCTTCAAGTTCATTCCAAATGTCCCAATTCATCGTTGGGCAAATGTCATCAAATCTTATCAAATATTTTGCTGTCATTGTTATACGTCCAAGATAAATCTTGGACTCCTACTTAAGTGAGTTTATGATCTCTATTGTCAATCTAGCCGTTTCATTCCATCCAAAATTTTTGCCTTGATTGTGACGAGAGTCTTCTGCATTTTTTTTGATAGACATCAATATTGCTTATGAATTCTCTAAATTCATCCTCAAGTTTATTTGATTTTATTTTATTTTGATTTTATTTTTATTAAAATGCACGGTTTTTCCTATCCGATCTTGACCATGTACTCTAATCTCTTGCATTATTTGAGCCAAATTATAATCATTGGTAAAGCAGGCACCACCGTCTCCGTAGCAACCCAATGGTTTCGATGGAAAAAAACTGGTACAGCCTATCGTCGATAAGCCACAATATTTTTGTCCTTTTATAAGTGGCACCAAAACTTTGGGCAGACGCTGCACCCAGTACAAGTGCTGATAAAACAATTTGTGCCTCTTCAAAGTCTTTGGATTTCCCCAACAGTTCAAGACTTTCTTGTCCGGGTACAGTCAATGGTTTAAGTCAACCACTCAACCAATCCATGAATTGTCTCGTCATGCGAGCGGCGTCTCCAGGTTCTGCACCTGAGCCCTTCAGTTCTTTTAAAGTCTGGCTCTGTGCCAATAGAGAAACCGCCCAAGGACCTGTCACATTGACAAGCCTGTCATATTTTAATCGATCTGTTGAGATTTCCACAGTGCCGCTGTCGCTTGTTCAGCCACCCAAAGTCCCTGTTGACTACTCTATCAGATAACACTGACCATTTTTGAGTTGATAAGGTTCACCCGTGTGTGGGCAAGTGGTTTCCCCGTCTTCGGGTAAGTCTAAGCGTTCACCATAACGGCTCATCCAGCCAATCTGACGCGCCGGCACACCCACCATCAGGGCAAAATCGGGCACATCATGATTGACAACGCTACCCGCACCTATAAAGGCATATTGCCCAATAGTATTGCCACACACAATCGTGCAATTAGCCCCTAAAGTGGCACCACGTTTAACCAGTGTATTTCGATATTCATCTTTACGAGACACCGCTGAACGGGGATTATAAACATTGGTAAAAACCATACTGGGACCACAAAATACGTCATCTTCCAAAGTCACATTGTCATACACAGAAACGTTATTCTGAACTTTAACATTGTTACCAATGATGACTTTATTACCAACAAAAACGTTTTGTCCCAGCGAACAACGTTCACCAATCAACGCGCCAGCACAGATATGCACCCAATGCCAAATACGGGTGTCAGTGCCAATTTGGGCACCTGCATCAATGATGGCGGTGTCATGAGCAAAATAATTCAAAATGCCTCCCATGGATGTCCAAGATAAATCTTGGACTCCTAGCTTTTAATATTCTAATGGCAAAGGTACAGTACGCTCATCGCGTGCCGACAGGTAAGCGGCAATATTTAGCACTATCATAATAGGCTTGTGGGCGTGTCCAGAACACATTGATATGTACCATGTAAATTCGGCCAAAGCGACCCGATGACTGCTATTTTTATTTTTCTGTTTTTAATCAATCATGATGTTTTTGGAGTGCAAGGCGTACCTTGCACGATTTTGTTGCTACAGCCGCCCATCCACCGCATCAACCGGCAAGATAGATTTAATATCGTAGATGACCGAATTTCGCTTAGCTAAGGCGCGAATACCTTCGACACCCAATTCCTCAAACTGTTTATGAGCCACCGCCAGTATAACGGCATCATATTGATTATTATTTAAATGTTGCACTAATTCGATGTCATACTCTTTTTTGGCTTCCTCTAAATCCACCCAAGGATCATAAATAGAGATATTCGCCCCATAACTCTGAAGTTCATGGACAATATCTATCACACGGGTATTACGCAGATCCGGACAATTTTCCTTGAAAGTGAATCCCATGATCAAAATATTGGCATCATCGACTTGAATACGTTTTTTTATCAGGCGCTTGACAACAGTCGAGGCAATATAAATGCCCATTTCGTCATTGATTCGACGACCCGCCAAAATCATTTCGGGATGATAACCAACATCCTTAGCCTTTTGGGTCAAATAATAAGGATCAACACCAATGCAATGCCCACCAACCAGTCCCGGGCGGAAAGGCAAAAAATTCCACTTGCTACCCGCTGCCTCTAACACTTCAAGCGTATCAATACCGAGCCGCTGAAAGATCAGTGCCAGTTCATTGATCAAGGCGATATTAACATCCCGTTGCGTGTTTTCAATGACCTTAGCTGCCTCAGCCACACGAATACTGCTGGCTTTATGCGTGCCAGCGGAAATAATACTCCCATAAACTTGATCGATAAAATCTGCCACTTGCGGCGTGGAACCCGAAGTGACTTTAACAATATTAGTTAAGCGATGTGCCTTATCCCCCGGATTAATGCGTTCTGGGCTATAACCTACAAAAAAATCCTGATTAAACTTCAAATGAGATTCACGTTCTAATATAGGAATACAAACTTCTTCGGTGGCACCCGGATACACGGTGGATTCATAAACCACAATATCATCGCTGCTTAATACTTGACCTACCATTTCACTGGCTTTCTCAAGTATAATCAAATCAGGGGCTTTATGCTCATCCAGCGGTGTGGGGACAGCAATAATATAAAAATTGCATTCCGCCATCTCCTGAGGACTATTTGTATAGTTAAGATATTGAGCCTCTTTTAACCCTTCTGGCGACACTTCACGGGTGCTATCTTGCCCTGCTTTGAGTTCTGCAATTCGTTCCGCCTTGAGATCAAAACCCATGGTCGAATAATGTTTACCAAATTCAACCGCCAGCGGTAGCCCAACGTAGCCTAATCCGACAATACCAATTTTGAGTTCATTGAGTTTCATATAAAAAAATCTCCAGAATGCTAGGAATCCAAGATTTATCTTGGATGTCCAGAATAATCAGTGAACAGCATAATAATGCTTATACCACTCAACAAAACGCCCTATCCCCTCATCAATCAAGGTTTGTGGTTTAAAACCAACATCGCGCACCAAGTCATCAACATCGGCATAGGTTGCCTGGACATCCCCAGCCTGCATGGGTAATAAATTCTTTTTCGCTGTTTTGCCTAGCATTTTTTCTAGCGTTTCAATATACTGCATCAATTCAACAGGATTATTATTGCCAATGTTGTAAAGCTTATACGGTGCCCGACTTGCACTCGGATCAGGCGTATCACTAGACCACGCCGAGTTCCCTTCAGGGATTTTGTCTAGCACTCTTATCACACCTTCAACAATATCATCAATATAGGTAAAATCACGCCTCATCTGGCCGCGATTATAAACATCAATCGGCTGACCCTCAAGAATGCCTTTGGTAAATTTGAACAAAGCCATATCTGGCCGTCCCCACGGACCATAAACGGTGAAAAAACGCAACCCAGTGGTAGGCAAATTGTAAAGATGGGCATAAGTATGCGCCATCAATTCATTAGCCTTTTTGGTGGCCGCATACAATGAAATTGGATGATCGACATTATGATGAACGGAGAAAGGCAATTGAGTGTTCAACCCATACACCGAACTAGAGGACGCAAAAACCAAATGCTCAACAGCATTATGGCGACAACCCTCAAGGAGATTTACAAATCCGACAATATTGCTATCCACATAAGCGTGGGGATTTTCAATAGAATAACGCACCCCCGCTTGGGCGGCTAAATTCACGACCCTTTGGATATTTTCACGCGCAAACAATTGTGCCACGCCTTCACGATCAGCCAATTCCATTTTAATCAAACGGAAATTGGCTTGCTCTTCTAATTGGGACAAACGCGCTTTTTTGAGGTTAACATCATAATAATCATTGAGATTATCAAGACCGACTACCTCGTCACCACGCGCTAAAAGACGTTTAGACAAGTGAAAACCGATGAAACCTGCGGCACCTGTAACAAGTATTTTCATTTTTCTTTTCTCTTTAGTTTTTGCTAGATTTATCTTGGACGTCCAGAATATAACAAAATCGCCTCTCAGCTATCTGACAATTGACAAACGGTTAGTTTCACCTGATAAACTAGTAGGCTGTCACATATGTTATTAGTGTTGGAGTACAAAGCTTTAGCTTTGTACTGTCTGACAAAGCTAAAGCTTTGTACTCCAAAAGGCATGACAATTGCAAAAGCGTTTGTCATTTTAGCTTGATTGAGATATGATTTTCAATCGTTTTTTAGAAACTACATCATAAGTTTATTTTAAACTTATGAAAATAATATTTTTTTTATATTAAAACGATGGGGCAAGACAAAAAATTATTTAATCTTGTCAATACATTTTTTTATATTGATTGAAAAATTATTATAGGCTTACTTATTGTGTTTAATTAATTCGCTTTTGAGGAAAAAATGAATAAAGAAGAAATCAAAGAATTAGGGGGACAAATGACGATTTCCGAAGGGAGTAGAGTTTTTATTATCCCTTCAGAAAAAGAAATGGCAGGAGATTCTGTCGACATCCCCCAAGATGAAGATAAGATTGCTGAACTACTCGCTTACTGGCATACCTTCAAAAAATATAAGTGGAGGCTGATAGGGCTAAGCTTATTGGTCGGATTTTTCACGGCTATCTATAGTGACGGCTTAGAGCCGAGCTATAGCTCTACTGCTCGCTTGCTGATCGAATTTGACAGGGCTAACATTATATCTATTCAAGATATTTCTGCCACCAGTTCACCCAAAAAGGACCATTTCCACACTCAGTTGGAAATCCTAAAGTCTCGGATTTTAGCGGATAAACTGGTCGACAAACTCAACTTAGTCTCTCACCCGGCATTTAAGCCAGCAAGCCAGCAACAAAGATTTGATTGGTCCCAATGGCTCCCCAGTGGCTGGTTGCCATCTAAAAAACCCACCACAGAGAGCACCCCTGATCCCATAGAAACGCCGGAAGAAAAGCAAAAGCGGATCGTCGTTAATGCCGTTAGGGCAGGTTTAGGCGTAAGTCCTGTGATTCCAACTCAATTAGTGGAGATTAGCTTTGAATCTTCAGATCGCGAATTAACCGCCGAAATTCCCAATGCCTTGGCAGAGATCTATATCAAATACGATCTGGACACCAAACTGGAAATGACCAATAAAGCCGCTAAATGGTTGACAGAACGTTTAGAGAATTTACGCCAGGTTCTGGAAAAATCTGAGAAAAATATGCAAGACTATATGGAAAGTCAAAATCTTGTCAATGTCACGGGGATCAAAAGTGTTACAGTCAGAGAGCTAGAAGAAACGGCTACCAATTTGCTCAACGCCCGCTTGCAACTTGCCAACAACAAACGAGTTTACAAGCAAGTACGAGCACTCCAAGCTGGAACCACCAATTTTGAGTCGATTCCAGCCATTCTTAATAATTCGCTGGTACAAAGTATGAAACAAGCAGAACTGGCTGCCAGGAGAAAAGTTTCTGAACTGGAAGAGCGTTATGGGCAAAAACATCCTCAGATTCGTGCCGCCAATGCGGAACTGGAAGCGGCTATTGCTAATAAGAAGACACAAACTCAGCTAGTGATTGATGCGATTATCAAAGAATATGAAATGGCGGTTGCCAAAGTCAAAAATCTTGAAAGGGGTTTAAAGTCAAAAAAAGCAGAAATTCAAAGTCTTAATAAAAAAGAATTTGAATTGAAAAGACTGGAAAGAGATATTGAGGTTAACCGTCAACTGTATAATATGTTTCTGACTCGCTTTAAGGAAACCAATGCCTCGCAAGATCTACAAGAATTGCAATCAACGGTTGGACGAGTAGTCGAACCGGCATTACCGCCCATCGCACCTTTTAAACCCAACAAGAAAATAAATGTGATCATGGGTTTAGTATTAGGTTTTTTATTCGCCACCGTATTTGTGTTTGTCATCGAATTTCTTGATAACACGATAAAGACGAGTGAAGATGTTGAACAAAAATTAGGTCTGCCTCTCTTAGGCATCTTGCCGAAAATGAAAATCAGCAAGAAAGACGAAAATCCCTATTTGATGTTTTTGAGGAAACCACAATCTCAATTTGCCGAATCTGTTCGCAGTATCAGTACTGGCATTATGTTAACAGGGCTCGACAACCCTCAGAAAGTGTTAATTGTTACCTCTTCTGTTGCTGGTGAAGGAAAATCAACGGTTTCCATCAACCAAGCCTTTGCACTCGGGCAAATCGGAAAAACTTTGTTAATTGAAGCGGATATGCGTCGCCCCAGTTTGGTCAAGAAATTAGGATGGCGCACCAATCCCCCCGCTCCCGGTTTATCTGAACTCGTGGCAGGGCGGTTACAGCTTGATGAGTGTATTCATCACACTGCTGAAAATGAAAGTCTTGATATTATTCCTTGTGGAGAGATACCGCCTAACCCCTTAGAGTTGTTTTCATCGGGGCGGTTTAAAGTGCTTTTAGAGGATTTATCTAAAGAATATCAATATATTGTCATTGATACGCCCCCTGTCATGCTAGTCAGTGATACCTTGGTGGTGGCGAAATTTGCTACAGAGGTGCTCTATGTGGTTAAGGCAAATGTGACACCTTATAAAGTCGTGCTTGATGGTCTGAAACGCTTGCGTCAAGTCAATGTACCCGTGCGGAATATTGTTTTAAATTTTGTCGATACCAAAAAGACATCGGCTTACTACGGTAAGTCTGGTTATCATGGAGATGGGCAGCATGCTTATACTTAAGTAAGTTTTTTAAGGAGTCCAAGTCGTCCAAAATAAATTTTGGACTCCTAACTCTGGAGTCCAAGATTTATCTTGGGCATTAATGAGCCGCAAGAGAAACTCGTTTCTCATAAGCCTCGCGAGCAATTTGGACATCTTGTAAAAAGGCGGGTAATTCCTCAAGTAACAAAGCTTGTGGACCATCAACCAGTGCCTTTTCGGGATGTGGATGAAAGTCCACCAATATCATATTAGCACCCGCAATCACGCCTTGTGCCGTTGCATGTTGAACTTCAAGCAAACCATCAGGTGATCTAGCACGATTGCCGACGGAGTGCGAGGGATCAATGCAAACCGGCATACGAGTTAAACGTTTAACCACGGGTACATGCGTAAAATCAACTAAATTACGGTGAGGATCGCCCAAATGGGTTTTCATGCCACGCAGTGCAAACACGACTTTATGATTTCCCTCACTGGCGAGATATTCAGCCGCATTCAAAGATTCTTCTAAGGTGATACCAAATCCACGTTTCAATAAGGTTGGGAATTGTTGTTGTTTGCCAACGCTTTTGAGCAGTTCAAAATTTTGGGTATTGCGTGTCCCAATTTGTAACATCACACCGGTTGGGTGTCCCGTTTGTGCTAGCGCTTCATTAATTTCTTGAATATGTATTTCATGGGTGATTTCCATGGCAATGACTTTAATGCCATATTTTCCGGCTAATTCAAATACATAATTTAAGCAGCTTTTTCCATGTCCTTGGAATGAATAGGGACTTGTACGCGGCTTATAAGCCCCCATACGAGTACAGACTTGCCCATTGTCTTGCAGCGCTTTCATCATCAGTTCGACATGCTCTGGGGTATCTACTGCACATAATCCCGCAAAGACATGTAGATTATCTTGACTGAATGTTACGCCATTATATTCAAAACTTGAACTGCGATTGTCATCTGGCGCGTGGCGGCCTAAAATACGATAGGGTTGGGACACTCGCACGACTCGTTCTACACCCGGGATGGTTTCAATGTTTTCTTTGGGTATTGAGGCGGTATCTCCGATTAAGTAAATTTCTGTGAGGGTTTGTTGAGTGCCTTTTTCCTCATGAATACGGTGAGAGATGTTTGGCAAATTATCGAGATATGCCATGAGGTTGTGGTAGTTGTTCTTTTGGATCGATGGCTCAAGTATGACTATCATTGTTTTGTTGATTTCGCTAAAATTTCACACACTCTGGGGATTTTTACGCGAAATGCAAGCCGCTCGTCCAAGATAAATCTTGGACTCCTATTTAGTGTTGATAACTTATAACTGATAACATGCAGCGTTTAACTTTAATTCAACCTGATGATTGGCATTTACATTTACGCGATGGTGCTAATATGGCTTCGATAGTTGCAGCGACAGCACGCTGCTTTGCCCGTGCCATTGTGATGCCTAATTTAAAACCGCCTATCACAACGGTAGAGCAAGCTCTCGCCTATCGTGCTCGGATTATTGCCACTTTGCCATGCGACTTTAATCCTTTGATGACGCTTTATTTGACTGATAATACTCCGGTGGCAGAAATCTCTAAATTAAAAGAGAATAGCGATGTTATGGCTGTTAAATATTATCCCGCAGGGGCAACGACTCATTCAGATAGTGGCGTGACTGATTGGCATCGTGTGTGGGGAGTACTTGATGCCATGCAAAATCATGATATTCCTTTACTCATACATGGCGAAGTGACGGATGTGAATATAGACGTTTTTGATCGTGAAAAAGTTTTTATCGAAAAAGTACTTGAGCCTTTGTTGGAAAATTTTCCTTCACTCAGAGTGGTGTTAGAACATATTACGACTCAAGACGCAGTAGAGTATATTAAAACAACAAAAAATAATTTATACGCAACCATCACGCCGCATCATTTATTAATGAATCGCAATGATCTCTTTCAAGGTGGAATTCGTCCCCATCATTATTGTTTACCCGTGCTCAAACGTGAAAAGCATCGCCAAGCTTTATTAGATGCGGCGACGAGTGGCAATCCTAAATTTTTCTTAGGCACAGACAGTGCCCCTCATGCAGTATCTGCTAAAGAAACGGCGTGTGGTTGTGCGGGGATATATAGTGCCCCGGCAGCACTTGCCTTATATGCCGAAGCCTTTGAACAAGTACAGGCATTGGACAAATTAGAGGGTTTTGCCAGTTTTTATGGTGCGGATTTTTACCGTCTGCCACGTAATACGAAGACAATTACATTGGAAAAACGCGCTTGGGAAATGCCAAAGTATTTTGAATTTGGCAAAGAAAAAGTGGTGCCTTTGCGAGCAGGGGCAGAAATTTATTGGGTGCAAAACTGATGGCAAAAATAATACCGATAGCCAAACGATTTCGGGGCTATTTACCGGTTGTGGTAGATGTAGAAACGGCGGGCCTAAATGCTAGACGCGATGCTTTATTGGAAGTGGCAGCGGTGACATTACAATTGGATAATCAGGGTTGCTGGCAACGTCATGAAACACATTTTTGTCATATGATTCCCTTTGAAGGTGCGAATCTTGATAAAGATGCATTGGATTTTCTGGGTATTGATCCCTATCACCCTTTTCGTTTTGCGGTATCGGAGACGGAAGGATTGGAAACCCTTTTTAAAGCAATACGCAAGGCAGTCAAAACGCATAACTGCTCTCGTGCCATTTTGGTGGGACATAATCCTTCGTTTGATTTAGGCTTTATTAAGACAGCCTGTTATCGAACTAAGGTAAAAAGTCCCTTTCATCGGTTTAGCACATTTGATACTGCTACCTTGAGTGGACTGGCTTTCAAACAGACTGTTTTGGCAAAGGGAGTACGAGCCGCCGGCTTTGATTGGGATAGCAATGAAGCTCATTCTGCTATTTATGATGCTGAGCGTACTGCGGATTTATTTTGTACGGTGGTGAATTTGTGGGATAAGTTTTACAATAAATCGGATTCTGTGTGATAAAAAACTGATTCTTGTTCCTTTGCTCCGCGCTTATCGTTATACACAAGTCCATTTACGATATTTTGTAGGGTGCGTCCTACGCACCGCATTGAGCGTCAGGGTGCGTAGGACGCACCCTACAAATATATTTTTATTTCAAGTGCTTATATACTTATGTCTAAGTGAGTGCGCGGAGCTTCGGGAATGCCTGCTCGGACGCTCTGCGTCCTGTTAGCCGTTTGCGACTTTGAGGAGTAATCTTATCATGCTTAGAAGCATTGAAGGCGTGTATCGTGGTGGTCAAATCAAATTGGCAGAAATACCCCGCGATGTACACGAAGAAACTTATGTCATCATTACGTTTCTTGAATCTAGTCAAATAGATTTACGAACGAGAGGCATTGACAAAGCACAAGCCATTGATTTGCGAGCGCGTTTGGCGACATTTGCTGAAGATTGGGAAAGTCCGGAGATGAATATTTATGACAACTATGACATTAGCAAATCCAACCTATAAACGTTGCTGAATCTGAAATTGACCGCGTGATCGGTTGGCTTCCAATGACTCAAGTTGATCTTGCTTTAAAACATACATTGGGATTATAACATCAACACGTTACTGTTAACTTAATGACATTGAAGCGAGTGTAAGGGGCATCCGACGCTCGCAATTCATTAGTTGGATGCCATTTTAACTTTTCTTTTAAATCACTTGGACAAGCATCATGAAATTCAATTAAAAGATTACAGATTTGTGGCCATTCCTTTGACCATGGCTCTGCTATAAAAGATATAGTACATAAAAGTATTGATAACTATTAACAAGTATTGATAACGGTTTACAAGGGTGAATATTGTCACACACTGCAAAGCGAAAGCACTCAGTTTAAGTCTTGACTTGACTTGACTTGATGGTTCGGGTATATTTCATCGGTTTTTGATAACCGGTTAAAATAGCAATCGAGGTGCTAATAAATGAGAGCACTAAAAATTAAGATTAAAGGTTTAAAAAAGCCCCAATTTGAACGACTAAAAGACCTTACCCATCATGCCAAAAACCTCTATAACCAGACATTGTGGACATTGCGAGAGGCGTTCGAGGCGACAGGGAAATATTTCTCGTTGCCTCAAACGAAGTAACTTCGCTGTGCGGAGTAAATGGATAAGGTCATGAAGCAAGTCACCAACCTTGAGGGCGAGGTCAATTATAAGTTGTTGAAAGCCAAGGTCGCTCAACAAACGTTACGGCGGCTTGATAAAAATTTTAAGTCGTTTTTTGCGTGTCATCAGGATTTTAAAAAAAATCCTGGTAAGTACAAGGGGAAGCCCAGGCCGCCCAAGTATAAAAAAGAAAACCATGACAACTTAATTTTTGATTATCAAGCCTTCAGTATCCAAGGCTTACTCATTGTTGAAAAAGGCCCTGAAATGACTCTACCGAACGGAAAGACATTTCCAACGGGTGAATCTCTTCATTATAAGCAAGTTGTCGTGTTGGAAAAGGGGTTGGAAATACAAGTCCCCAAGCAACTGTGGGATAAAGACATAAAGCAAGTGGAAATTATTCCTAAGCATAAAAGCTTTCACGCTGTTTTTGTCTATGAAGAAAATCCTGCTGACAGAATGAGGGTAAGCCAGAGTGAAAAAACCATGTCCATTGATCTGGGTTTGAATAATCTGGCTACCTGCGTTACAAACGGTGTGGTTTCGCCTTTTATCATTGACGGTAGGCGTTTAAAGTCAATAAACGCTCATTACAACAAGCGAAAGGCTTCTATGCAATCAAAACTATCAGAAAGGGGGAAAAATGGTCGCGCAGGCTGCAAAGCCTAACCAATAGACGTAATGCCGTAGTGAATGATTACATTCACAAGGCCACATCAATTGTTGTCAAAACCTGTGTTGAACATGGCATATCATCGGTAGTTGTCGGTGATGTTGTTAAATCACTGAACCAAATAAATTTAGGCAAAAGAACCAACCAAAATTTTGTGAATCTAGCTTTAGGCCAGTTTGTGGACAAGTTGAACTACAAACTTGGGTCACACGGTATCGAATTAGTGGTGACAGACGAAAGCTATACAAGTAAAGCGAGTTTTGTGGATGGTGATAAAATGCCGAAGCGGTACAACAAAAAAGCCAAACAAAAACGTACATTTAGTGGCAAACGAGTTAAACGTGGTTTGTACAAGTCCCAAGACGGAACGCTTGTGAATGCCGATGTAAACGGTGCATTCAACATCATGAGAAAGACTGATTCAGAGGAAAATGTTTTTGCTCCGCAAAAACATTTTCCTCTGAATGACTTTTCTTTTTCTTCCTTGGCGAAAAAGGTAGGCGCAAGCATTAAAGAATGGTTGCACCCAACCAAACGAATACGACCTTTGCCTACTAAAAAACAGCAATTTTGGATTAACTTGGAAAGGCGAAGAAAAGTAACCTGAGTTCTCATTAGACGAATGGATAAAGGGTTGATACCTCCCTTATTCATAATTATTGAAAGTCATACGTAATGATGTATGTACATGTCAATAGTTATCAATAGAATTGCTATCTCATGTACTCTTAACCTAAACTTTTAGACACAATCTCATAAACATTTTTAGATAAACGAGGCGCATCCGCTATTTTTTCCAATTGTTGTTTTAACAATGCTTGTCGTTGCACATCATATTTGCGCCAAAGTGTGTACGCTTCCACCAAACACGATGAAATTTGTGAATTCATCGGATCAATTTGCAAAATCATATCCGTCAAAAACGCATAACCGATTCCGCTGTTCTCATGAAACTGCGCGTGATTGTTATGTGCAAATGCTCCAATCAAAGCACGCACCTTGTTTGGATTTTTGATATCAAATGCCTCGTGTTGTGTCAGGCGTTTGACTTGATCCAAGGTGCCGGGCAAACGAGAATTGGCTTGAATAGCTAACCATTTATCCACAACCAACGGTTCGTGTTTCCATTGTTGATAAAAATGCGCCAAAGCTGCTTCCCGCTCAGCACAGTCCGTATTCGCTAAAGGCTGCAAAGCCGCCATGACATCAGTCATATTGTTGCTATCAAGAAATTGTCGATAACAGGATTTGATGATGTCTTCATCATTCAGTTCCATTAAATAACTCAAACAGAGATTTTTTAAGCTTCGTAGCGATATAGAGGTTTGATCAATACGATATTCCCCCCTACCCTCATCCGCAAGACGGTGGTAAACCTTCAAAAAAAGGTCTCTTAAACGTTGTGCGATGGTTTGACGCATAAAGCGTCGCACCTGATGAATCGCCACCGGATCAATCGGTTCCATAAAGGAGCCCAAATAACTTTCTGAGGGCAAACTAATGGCTTGAGTCGCCAAAGCTTTATCCAATGTATCGTTATTCAAAATTTCTTGATAAGCCTCGATAAAAGCATCGGCTACCTGTAATGCCCTGTTTTGATGAACATCTTCAACCAATTGCGTCATGATTTTGACCGCCAATTGTTGTCCCGCATCCCAGCGATTAAAATCATCACTATCGTGCATCATCAAAAAACAGCGTTCTTCATCGCTCAAATCCATCTTGACTTTTACTGGAGCAGAAAATCCCCGCAGCAAAGAAGGAATAGGTTGCTCGTTGAGGTTTTGAAAAGTAAAATCTTGCGCCGCCGCTCTGATATGCAATACCCGTGTTCCTTTAATGGCAGCCGATTCACCTTGCAATTGCAAAGGCATATCCTGCCCCTGTTTATCTAATAAACCAATCGCTAGGGGAATATGAAAAGGCTTGTTCTGATCTTGCCCCGGTGTGCTTTGTTTGACGGTTAAAGTGTAGCTTTTGGCTGCCTCATTATAAGTACGGCTAATTTCTAATTCAGGCGTACCCGCTTGAGAATACCACAAACGAAATTGGCTCAAATCTATTTGATTGGCATCCTCTAAAGCCTTCACAAAATGTTCAGTGGTAACGGCTTGCCCATCGTGTCGTTCAAAATAACAATCCGTGCCCTTGCGAAAATTCTCCGCCCCCAACAAATGGTGCAACATACGCACGACTTCGGCCCCTTTTTCGTAAACGGTGAGGGTATAAAAATTATCTATTTCAATATAAGACTCGGGGCGAACGGGATGCGCCATTGGGCTGGCATCTTCTCGAAACTGATGCGTGCGTAAAATGTTGACATCTTGAATGCGTTTGACACCACGCGAAGTCATATCGGCACTAAATTCTTGATCTCGAAAAACGGTAAAGCCTTCTTTTAAACTCAATTGAAACCAATCTCGACACGTCACCCGATTTCCCGACCAATTATGAAAATACTCGTGCGCGATCACGCCTTCGATGTCTTCATAATCGCTATCCGTAGCGGTTTCGGGCTTGGCGAGGACATATTCAGAATTAAAAATATTGAGCCCTTTGTTTTCCATTGCCCCCATATTAAAATCATCAACGGCTACGATCATATAAATATCCAAATCGTATTCGCGCCCATAGACGTCTTCATCCCATCGCATGGCCTTTTTCAGTGATTGCATGGCATGTTGACATTTGTCAATATTGTGTGATTGCACATAAATTTGCAAAGTCACTTGACGCCCCGATTGGGTGATAAACTGATCCTCAATCCGGGCTAAATCGCCAGCCACTAAGGCAAATAAATAAGTGGGCTTTGGAAACGGATCTGCCCATTTTGCCCAATGACGGTTTGCACCTAATTCTCCACTTTCACGTAAATGGCCATTGGCAAGTAACACCGGATATTGGGCTTTGTCAGCGACGAGGGTTGTTGTATAGCGTGCCATCACGTCTGGACGATCAAGCATATAGGTGATGCGTCGAAATCCTTGGGCTTCGCACTGAGTACAAAAATTGCCACCGGAGAGGTATAAGCCAGTTAAGGCAGTATTCGCTTTAGGGTTAATTTCGGTTTCGATGGCTAATTCAAAGGATTCTGGCACTTCAGGGATAATCAAGCTTTCATCGCTTAACGCATATTGAGTAGACGATAATTGTTTCCCATTGAGGCTCACGGATTTGAGTAGCAACTCTTCTCCGTTTAATTTCAACGGTGGTGTCTTCGGGCTATTGTCCAGTTTTTGGATTGACAGCTTTGATTTAACAATGGTTTTGGTTTCATGCAAATCAAAATGCAGATCAATCGAATCTACGCGATAATCAGTTGGTTGATAGTCTGATAAATAAGTGGTTTTTGGCGTTTGTTGCATTAATTGATTTCTCTTAATTTGGAGTCCAAAATTTATTTTGGACGAGCCAGACGTCCAAGATAAATCTTGGACTCCTAGCAGCGCGTTCAAACACATTCACCCTGGTTCTCTCTATCATGTTCTCATAATGGCGTACTTTGTCCCGTTGATACATAAGCCCAAATGCACCACTATGCTTGAAATCATTTTGCCTCAAATTTCGGCAAAGTTCTCAAGCCAACCTGAGCCAATAATCTATCTAAATCTGCCCGAGTTGACCAAAAAACGTTATGCTCTTGCATAAAAATTTCCGCCTCTTCAGTAAAACCATTATGTGCAAAAAACCAGACGCGAACAAAGTCAGGCTTTCTCTCTTTTTTGACAATTTCCGCTTTATTAAGTAATTTTTTCACAAGCGAAATACCCACCGTTCGATCTCTCCACCATTTACTTTCTGCCACCCAATGTTCAATACCGGCGGCACCGTGAAGATCAATTTCCATATCTTTCCCGATGCCCAATTTTTCTCTGAGCCTTAGATAGGTAAATTTAGGCACTTTGATATCGCTATCCTGATGAAAATATTGACCCGGCAAATTTTGCCGTTGCCCGTTGATCAGTATTTGCGCCATATAAACTTCAGCCAAATAACCCAGAAGTTCTGAAAATTTCCGTTTGATATGATCGTATTTTTGCCGTAAATCGTCTCGAACTTGGCCCTCATCTTGCCCTTGGACTTCGATCCGTCCCCAAACCTTCAAAAATTCTAATAAAATCGGATCCTCCACCTTTTGAAACCAGCGACCTAATTCCATATATTGAAGCAGATCACCACGAGACAGTTTGATCAGCACATCTTGGATTTTCTCAAGGCTCACCCGTTTTCCTTCATTTTCCTGTAGTGCTTGTTGAATCCGTTCCAAATTTAACCGCTCGCCTTCTTCCAATGCGGAAAGGTATAATATCCATTTAGTAATGCCATAATCGTTGATACGTTCAATCCAGCGAGTCACTTGATCATTCAATTCCGCCCAGATAAATCCTGATGAAAGATCGACAGCTAAAATATTATTGAGATTTTCTTCTGAAGAAAGGGCTTGGCCTTGTTTCGCCGCTTGTTTGACAACAGCGGTTATATAAAATGGGTTTCCACCACAACGTTCTGCCACAATGGGGGCTATTTCTTCTGAAAGGCTTGCTTTATGATATTTTGCCGCTCGGCGTGTGAGTTCGGTCAATGCCATTAAGTTAAGCCAATTTCCATACATGACCTTAACTTAATGGCATTGACGTGGTAGCCAGAGTGCCCTTTCTTCAGGAATGGTCACGTCTTTTTCAAGAATCTCCTCACTAAGTCCTATCGTCGCTTTAAATGTTTTACTAAAAAGACAATTTTCACGAATAGTTTTTATTAATTTCTGACGTTTAAAAGTCTCAGCCGATAAGACTTTGGTATCACGTAAACGAAACGCCGCATACCAGCAAATTTTCCACATATTTTAGCGCAAAATCCCACCGATCTTTAAAGCTATCAGGAAAACTATAATAAACAGGTACAATCGCATCAGGGTCTCGATAATCCTGTTCAAAAAACAATCGGTTTACCACTCCGTACATTACTGATAGCGATTTATGCTAATTTTCTCATCACTTCAACAGCTAAGTCAACAAAACTGAGAGGGCAAAACCTTGTCGGCCATATGAGGGCATCGCATTTTGCAATGGTGTTTGTGCAAAAGGCCGGTGATTGCTACTTCAAAAAAATCTAAAAAGTCAAAAAAATCCTATTTCTTTAAGAAATAGGATTTTTCACATCTGGATATTTTTTTAGGAAGAACTGTGCCTTGAAATAAATTTAATACGCAACCATTGAATGCGCCGCTTGTCAGCACGCATCACTTCAAAATGAAATCCCTCAAATTCTATACTTTCACCCCGTTTCGGCACATATCCAAAAGCTTGTATCACTAAACCGCCAATGGTATCAAATTCTTCATCATTCAATTGAGTTTTAAAATAATCATTAAATTCATCGATGGGTGTCAGTGCCTGTACTGTGTACAACCCATTGTTCGTGGATTTTATGAAGATTTCATCATCAATATCATATTCATCATCAATCTCTCCTACAATTTCTTCGATCACATCTTCAATCGTGACTAAACCGGCTACTCCGCTATATTCATCAACAACAATCGCCATGTGGTTGCGACTGGTGCGAAATTCGCGCAATAGCACATTTAGGCGTTTGCTTTCAGGAATAAACACCGCTGGGCGCATCATATCACGCATGTTAAATTCATCTGGGTTGCCCTTGGCATAATAATCCAATAAGTCTTTGGCTAAAAAAATACCTTGCACATCATCACGATTATCATCTATCACGGGAAAACGCGAATGTCCCGTTTTGACAATTTCTTTCACCAAAACCTCTGGCGGTGCCTGTAAGTCTAAAACATCCATTTGTGCCCTTGGAATCATCACATCGCGTACATGTTTTTTTGAGACTTCTAACACGCCTTCAATCATTTCCAAGGTTTCAGCACTGAGGAGTTCACGTTGTTTAGCACAGTGCAACTGAGTAACCAGTTGTTCTTTGTCCTGAGGTTCGTGAAACCAGTGTTGTTTAATACGATCAAACCAAGACATGGCAGGAAGTGGGTGAGAGTAAGGAATCGAAATCATAATGCTATTTGGTAAGGATTGGAATAACCTAATTCGTGTAATATCTGAATTTCTAGGCTTTCCATTATTTGTGCCTCTTGTTCAGAAATATGATCATAGCCCAATAAATGTAATGTGCCATGTATGACGAGATGTGCCCAGTGGGCGTATAGCGTTTTATGTTGTTCTGCCGCTTCGTGGGCAACCAGGGGCGCACAAATAACAATGTCCCCCAATAATGGTATATCAACACCTGGTGGACATTCAAAGGGAAAAGATAAGACGTTAGTCGGATAGGGGCGTTGTCGCCACCTTTTATTTAATTGTTTGGCTTCATATTCATTCACAATCCGTATGGTCATTTCAGCTTTTTGTTTAAGAAGAGATTCCTTACTTTTTAAAGTGCTATTAACCCAAGTGGTTAGTAGGGCTCGATGAGGTAAATCTGGTGCTTGACTAGCGTATTGCACGTCTATCATTATCTTTATCTATCTTTTCCATTTTGTGAAGGTTCGGCACGTTCATAAGCCTGAATAATACGCGCGACAATAGGATGTCGAACCACATCGTTAGCACCAAAAAAGGTAAAACTCACGCCTTCAACCCCTTTCAATATTTCAATCACATGACGTAAGCCAGATTGTTTTTCACGCGGCAAATCAATTTGAGTCACATCTCCCGTCACGACAGCAGTCGAGCCAAAACCAATACGGGTTAAAAACATTTTCATTTGATCTTTAGTCGTATTTTGAGCTTCATCAAGGATGATAAAGGCATGATTCAAAGTTCGACCACGCATGTAGGCTAAAGGCACGATTTCAATCACATGACGCTCTATCAATTTGGCTACCCGTTCAAAACCTAACATTTCATATAAGGCATCATACAAAGGGCGCAAATAGGGGTCAATTTTTTGAGCTAAATCCCCAGGTAAAAATCCGAGCCGTTCACCGGCTTCCACGGCAGGGCGCACTAAGACGAGTCGGCGTACTTCTTCACGTTCTAAGGCTTGGACAGCGCAAGCCACTGCTAAATAGGTTTTTCCAGAGCCGGCAACGCCTATGCCAAAATTAATGTCATGGCGGATAATGTTATTCAAATATTGGCGTTGATTAGGGCTGCGCCCTTTAACGACACCACGACGGGTACGAATGAGAACTTCTGCACCTTCAGTGATTTCTTTATCAAGGCTATTGGCATCTTGAGAAACTAAATGGACACTATCGGGATTTAAGGCTTCATCTGTGGTTGCGGAATAAAGTTGATTGAGTACGCCTGTGACGCTTTGCACGGCATGGGTAAGTCCGATCACGCGAAATTGATGCCCTCGGTTATTGATTTCGACGCTAAACCGCTGTTCCAGTTGACGCAAATGTTCGTCAAATTGTCCACAGAGATTGGCTAATCGTTGGTTATCCAAGGGCTCTAAGGTAAAGTCGTTGGTGATGATTTTGTCAGGATGAGAATTTGTATTCAAGTTTTTTTTTAGTTATCAGTTACCAAAGTTGGGTGAATTTTTTCTGAGAGAAATTTTAACATAGTCATCCAAAAAATCTTGTCTTTTTGTATTTTGGCATTAAAAAAAAGATAGTTATATAACTGAACTGACATAATTCTGACATGAAAGGTAAAAAAATGAGCCCTTATATTATAGTTGCCGACGCGCAAAATTTCACCGCCCAAGTCATAGAAAAATCCAAAGAAGTGCCAGTGCTGGTTGATTTTTGGGCTGAATGGTGTGCCCCTTGTAAAAAGTGAATAGCGATGAACAAGAAGAGTTGGCGGCTCAATATGGCATTCGCAGCATCACTGCCACCTTCGTTAAGGGCAACCATAAAGGATTGCCCCTACGTGAACCGTGATTTTTTGTAGGGGCGGGTGTAGG
>JSZA02000064.1 GCA_000785145.2 Candidatus Thiomargarita nelsonii | reverse complement strand
AGCTAAAGCTTTGGACTCCAAACTCTCCGAGGTCTTTTGGAATCCAAAGCTTTAGCTTTGGATGTGAGAAAAAAACAACAGTCCAAAGCTAAAGCTTTGGACTCCAAACTCTCCGATCATTCATGGTTCAGTACTTATAAGGTCAATGTAGCGTTTTCGACAGTTTATCCTTGAAATTTTCCACCGAATTAATATATAAGTTTTGGTGGATACGCTATCGCTTAATCCACCCTACATGGCAATGCCATTAAGTTAAGAGATATTGTAGGGTGGGTAGGGGCAATCCCTTGTGGTTGCCCGCGCAACATCGTTATGGGACGCCCAACCCACCTTTGTTATAAATTTACGCCCGGATCTTCGTTTCAAAGGTTTGGTGGGTTTCGAACCGCTCTACCCACCCTACAAAAAAAGCTTAACTTAATGGCATTGACCCTACATGGACTCTCGTTCCCAACGAGGACAGATTGCTACTTGCTATTTCATTTCTTCAACCAAATTGATGAAATTTTACCATCGCGCAGTATTTGAATAGAGCGAGGTGTTTTGTACCAACTAAAGCGTTGTTTAAATTCATCTAAATCATTGACTTCTTTTCTATTTATACCAACCAGCTTATCACCCCGTCGAAGTCCAATTTGCCAAGCATTACTGTTTCGTGTCACCTTAGAAACTTTTATACCATCAGAACTCTCTTTTAAAACAGCACCTTCCAAATACACGCTAATCTCACTACCCTCTACACGCTTACTATCGGCAATGACCACGTATAAATGGCGAGTACGTCCCTTGCGTATAAGAGTGATTTTGACCCGTTCACCAATGCGTAATAAGCCAATACGGTTGCGAACTGCCGTCGCCGAGTTCACAGCTTTATTATTAATAGCGGTGATAATGTCGCTAGAACGTAAACCGGCTTTTTTGGCAGGTGAATTCGGCTCAACCGCAACAACAACAGCACCTTTTTTGCCACTCAATCCAAACGCCGCCGCTAAATCGGTTGTTAAATCTTGTATTTGTACTCCCAACACGCCACGCCGTACTTCACCAAAATCGGTCAAATGTTGTGCGACTTGTTGCACCATATTACTCGGAATAGCAAAACCTATCCCAACATTGCCACCACTGGGCGCAAGAATGGCTGTATTAATACCGACCAATTCGCCCCGTAAATCGATCAGTGCGCCTCCCGAATTGCCGGGATTAATTGATGCATCTGTTTGAATAAAGTTTTCATAACCTTCAATACCTAAGCCGCTGCGTTGCAAGCCGCTGATAATGCCAGATGTTACCGTTTGCCCCAATCCAAACGGATTACCTATAGCGACGACAAAATCACCTACCCTTAATTTATCAGAATCGGCTAACGACAAGGCTGTTAAATTATCAGCAGATATTTTCAAAAGTGCCACATCGGTTTCTGGATCTTCGCCGATCAACTTGGCATTAAATTGGCGACCATCAAGTAGCATCACAGAAATTTCATCGGCTTTCTCAATCACATGATGATTGGTGATGACATAACCCTTGCTCGCATTGATGATGACACCAGAGCCACGGCTTTGTTTTTCCTGTTCTTTGGGAATATCAAAAAAATGACGAAAAAACGGATCATTCAACAGTGGATTGTTAAATGCGCGAGTGCGGGTAGTTGATGAGATATTCACCACGGCTGGCATGGCTTTCTCCAACATAGGTGCCAGGCTGGGTAAAATTTGCCCGCCCACACGGGCGGGTAATTCAGCACAACTGGGCTGTCCTATAAATAAAATCACTAGGACTAGCCATAGAGAGTGATATTTGTGTTTGTACATCAATAGCTCCTTTAATTGGTCAATGCCTGCGAGGATACATCGCAGGTAGTTGTCGGTTTGTCACCACAAAATTTTTGCAACATCCGAATATTCTTTCACAAACTGCACAGTCACGCCTTCCCGCACATTATCCGGCAATTCATCAAAATCGCGTTTATTAGCCTCTGGCATGATTAAATCATAAACCTTAATCCGCCTTGCCGCAATCACTTTTTCACGAATCCCCCCCACAGGTAACACTTGCCCTGTCAATGTCAACTCTCCCGTCATAGCAATCTCTTTATCAAGCGCCTGCCCTTTTGCCAATGATAACAAAGAACTTGCCATCGTAATCCCTGCACTTGGACCATCTTTTGGCGTGGCACCGGCTGGAACGTGTAGATGGATAAAGGCTTTTTTAAAAAAATTTTGATCCACATCAAACAATTCAGATTGTGACACGATGTAGCTATAGGCAATTTCCGCCGATTCTTTCATCACATCACCCAACTGTCCGGTCAATTTAAAGCCGCGTGTGTAGTTATGACTACAAGAGGATTCAATGCTTAAAGTGGCACCGCCCATGGGTGTCCATGCTAAGCCGGTAACGACACCAAGACCTTTAATCGCTTTTTCCGTTTCAAACAAAGGTTTACCCAAATAATCTGACAAATTATCTGCGGTGACTTCAATGGGCAGCGTTGCGCCTTCTAACAATTTAAGGGCTACTTTGCGGGCAATCGCTCCGATACGTTTTTCTAAATTACGCACCCCAGCTTCCCGGGCATAATCATCAATGATGCCAGACAGCGTTTCATCAGGGAGACTTAATTGTTCTGGCTCCAAACCGGATTTCTCTATTTGGCGTTTGAGCAAATGCTTTTTAGCTATTTGCAATTTTTCACTGGCGATATAACCCGACAGCTTAATCATTTCCATGCGATCCAGCAAGGCTGGCGGTATGGTATCCGTTTGATTAGCGGTACAAATAAACAATACCTTGGACAGATCAAAGCGCACATCCAAATAATGATCGAGAAAATCAATATTTTGCTCTGGATCAAGCACCTCCAATAGGGCGGAAGCGGGATCGCCACGATAAGAGTTCCCTATTTTATCAATTTCATCCAACATGATGACCGGATTGGCATATTCAACATCCTTCATCGCTTGGAGAAATTTACCGGGCATGGCACCGATATAGGTACGGCGATGACCTTTAATTTCTGCCTCATCATGGATGCCGCCGACTGAAAAACGAAAAAATGCCCGTCCAACCGCCGTTGCAACGGAGCGACCAATAGAAGTTTTACCCACGCCCGGTGGTCCCACTAATAATAAAATTGTGCCACTAATGCTGCCTTTCAACTTGCCGACGGCTAAAAATTCCATGATGCGATCTTTGACATCCTTTAAGCCCTCATGATCACGCTCCAACACCGCCCGTGCATCCTTTAGGTCCAGTTTATCTTTAGAAAATTTCCCCCAAGGCATTAAAGTGAGCCAATCCAAATAGTTACGAGTAATCGCGTATTCAGGCGAACCGACTTCCAACATCGACATTTTGTCCATTTCCTCATCAATGCGCTTTTGCGCCGCTTCTGGGATAGTCAATGTCTTCATACGTTCACGGAATGTTTCTATTTCACTGGTGCGATCATCTTTTTCTATCCCCAATTCTTTCTGAATGGCTTTGAGTTGTTCGCGCAAGAAAAAATCCCGCTGCTGTTTGTCCATTTTGTCTTCAACTTGCTGGCGGATTTCCATTTGCGCTTTCGCCTGGTGCAACTCTTTATTGAGCAAGATTAAAACTTTTTCCAAGCGTTTGAGGATGGGGAGATTTTCCAGCACATCCTGTAATTCCGTTTTGTTGGCTGTTGTCAAACTGGCCGCGAAATCCGCCAAGGGCGAGGGATCTTCTGCACTGAAACGCTGAAGAAAAATTTTCAGTTCTTCATTATAAAGCGGATTAAGTGGCAGTAATTCTTTAATCGTATTGATGACCGCCAACACGTAAGGCTTGATATCCTCTACTTCTTTATAGCGGGTTTCCTGATGATAAAGAGGTTTGACAATAAAAGGACGTTCTTCAGACACCCATTCATCAATACTAAACCGTTCTAACCCCTCTACAACAATTTGTAACTTATCTTCAGCCTGAACAACGCGATGTACCCGACAAACCGTGCCAATTTTGCAAAAATCGGAGCGTTCCGCCTCATTGACATTATCTTTTTCGACAAGCAACAATCCCAAGACTTGCAGGGAGGAATCAGTAATCATCTTAATCGTTTCTGCCCACGGATCAAGCTCTACAATCAATGGGATGATCTGATGAGGAAAAAATGGACGATTAGCGATGGGTAAAATATGCAAAACCTCTGGGAGTGTATCTTTGAGCGAGATAAGTTCCGCATTGCTTAGTGTGAATTCCTCTGTGGCTATTTCCTCAGTGATTATTTCCTCTTCAGCGTCTATGGCGGTGTTTTCAGGCTTTGTTTCTTCTTCATTTTCACTATTCATGTCAATTTTTCCACTTAACAGGTTACGACGCGACACAGGAGTCCAAGATAAATCTTGGACTCCTAAACTCTTGCTAGATACACTAAAACCCTATAATGATGATTATTAATTACTTTCTT
The DNA here is from genome assembly GCA_000785145.2 of Candidatus Thiomargarita nelsonii. Classification (GTDB taxonomy): domain Bacteria; phylum Pseudomonadota; class Gammaproteobacteria; order Beggiatoales; family Beggiatoaceae; genus Thiomargarita; species Thiomargarita nelsonii_B. The sequence goes on along the minus strand of JSZA02000064.1, from coordinate 33,116 downwards.
TATTTAACTATATAAGACAATAATTTTCAACAATAATATTTTTGTGAAAATAATATCAGTTTATTATTATTTAATAATAACATAAGATGAAAAATATTAATTTCAATTAATTTAAATAAATTAAATAATTATATAAAGCACCTTTTTTTAAAAGCGTTATATATCTAATGATTATTAGCCTATATTTTATTCATTTTGTATTAACTATGAAAAAAAATTTAATCTTGACAGAAATTTGATAGTATAGTCTCTGTCTTTTTTATGTCATATATCTACAGGTCAAAACCCCTACAAACAATATTTATGTTTTGACAAAATATCACCAAAAAAATAGGGTATAAACCGAGAAGATCAAGTCTTAATTTAAGTTAAGAGCAGAATTTTTCGGCCTAAGCAATGGAGATAATACCAATAATGCATCTGACAAGTCATTTATATTTTCGAGCTAAACAGTTTGTTTTTTTGTTTAGCTCATTAATGATTGGGCTGAGTTGGCTACCTGCTCAGTCCATTGAAACCCCCAAAAAGCCAATGGTATTTAAAGCGATAGAGGGCTCAGCTGATATTGGTAAAGCCTTATTTACTGGGGAAAAATCTTTTGCCAATGGTGCCACTCCTTGTATTGCCTGTCATACGACAAGCGAACTCGGTTATTTAGCTGGCGGCACATTAGGTCCAGATTTGACAATGGCTTATTCGAAGTTTGGTGCGGATATAGGGCTAAAATCTATCATAGTCAGTTCGCCATTTACTTCAATGGTCGTTATGTATTCTAAAAAACCCGTTGAAATGGACGAAGCCGCTCACCTAACGGCTTATTTTGCCAAAACGGTTAGCCTCGAGAAAAAACCGTCGATGGACTTTACATTTAGTCTGATAAGTGCGGGAGGATTTCTTTTTCTATATATCCTCATACACTTCATCTGGAGAAAACGATTGACCGGGGTACACATACCTTTGGTTGGGAGATAAATAATATGGGCTGGATTCAAGACATTGTCAATCCAAAAACCCGCGAATGGGAATCATTTTATCGCTCCCGTTGGCAATACGATAAAGTTGTCCGCAGTACGCATGGTGTCAACTGTACTGGGGCATGTTCTTGGAAAATTTATGTGAAGAGTGGGGTGATCACATGGGAAATGCAACATCTTGATTATCCTAAATTAGAAAGTGGTTTGCCCCCTTATGAACCTCGCGGTTGTCAACGAGGTATCTCTGCCTCTTGGTATGTCTATAGCCCGCTCAGGGTGAAATATCCCTATATTCGTGGTAAATTGATGGACTTGTGGCGCAATGCGCGTGATAAACATGATGACCCTGTAGATGCTTGGGCCTCAATCGTTTCTGATCCAGAAGCACGCCAAAGTTATCAACAAGCACGCGGTAAGGGTGGTTTTCAGCGTTCAAACTGGCGGGAAGTGTTGGAACTCATTTCAGCGGCCAATGTCCACACGATTAAAAAGTATGGCCCTGATCGTATTGTCGGTTTTTCTCCCATCCCTGCCATGTCGCAATTGAGTTTTGCGGCGGGAACACGTTTGTTAGGGCTGATGGGCGGCACTCTACTCAGCTTTTATGATTGGTATTGTGATCTGCCGCCTGCTTCTCCTGAAGTTTGGGGAGATCAAACGGATGTTCATGAAAGTGCCGATTGGTATAATTCCAAGTTCATCGTTTCAATGGGGTCAAATTTGAGTATGACCCGGACTCCCGATGTCCATTTCATCGTGGAAGCTCGTCAGAATGGTTCAAAATTTGTGGTCTTTTCTCCAGATTTTAGCCAAGTGACCAAATTCGCTGACTGGTGGGTACCCGTCCATGCCGGACAAGATGGCGCATTTTGGATGTCTGTTAATCATGTGATATTGACAGAATATTTTGTTAAAAAACAAACAGATTCTTTCAATGCTTACCTGAAGGAATTCACCGATTCACCTTTTTTGGTGGTATTGAATAAAAGTGAGGATGGGTACAAAGCCGGCCAATTCTTACGTGCCAACACCATTGATCCTTACAAGGATGAAGAAAATGGTGAGTGGAAGTTTTTAATGTTTGATGAGAAGGCGGGGGCACCCAAGATGCCGAAAGGCACGGTGGGTCATCGTTGGCAATCCAAGCAAGGGGAGTGGAATTTAGAATTAAAAGATGGCCTAGATGATTCGCCTATTGCGCCCCTGCTCTCCTTTCTTGACAATCGTGATGAGGTCCTTCAAGTTGAATTTGAAGACTTTTCAAACAAAAACACGATGCTCAAGCGTGGTGTGCCGGTGAAATATATCGAAACGGCTGAGGGTAAAGTCGCTGTCACCACCACCTTTGATTTGATGATGGCCAATTTTGGTGTCAATCGTGATTTAGACGGAGAATATCCGAACAGTTACGATGAGACTGAACTGACTTATACACCCGCTTGGCAAGAAAAATTTACGGGCATTGACAAGGAGACTGTCATCAATTTTGCTCGTGAATTTGCTGACACGGCTGAAAAAACGGATGGCAAATGTACAGTCATCATTGGTGCGGGTGTTACTCAGTGGTATCACAATAACCTGGTCTATCGAGGCCCGATCACGGCTTTGATGTTGTGTGGCTGTGTGGGTAAAAATGGGGGTGGCTTAGGTCACTACGTGGGGCAAGAAAAATTAGCCCCCATTGCGCCTTGGAAAGCGATCTCAAGTGCAGCGGATTGGGGAAGCGCTGCCCGGTTGCAAAATACCCCCAGTTGGCATTACATCCACTCCGATCAATGGCGTTATGAAGGCCCATTCTCCAAGTATTCTGCTTTAAAAGGAGATAATGAATGGACCGAGGGTCATGCAGCTGATATCAATGCGCGTGCGGTACGCATGGGCTGGTTGCCTTTCTATCCTCAATTTGAGCGAAACAGTCTCGAGATCGTTAAGGATGCCGAACAAGCCGGTGCAAAGACAGACGGCGAAGTTGTCCAGTATGTCGTTGACCAATTAAAGGATAAAAAATTACGTTTCGCCATCGAAGATCCCGATCATCCTAATAACTGGCCTAGAGTCTGGTTTATTTGGCGTGCGAATGCTCTTTTGGCCAGTGCTAAAGGCCATGAATACTTCCTACATCACTACTTGGGTACCCATACCAATATGGTTGCCGAGGATGAAGTGAGCAAGGAGATGTTAAAGGAAGTGGTTTGGCGAGAGGCGCCTAAAGGTAAAATGGATTTAGTGGTGGATATTAACTTCCGTATGGATACGACGGCCCTTTATTCAGATATTGTGCTGCCGACGGCTCACTGGTACGAAAAAAATGATCTTAACACCACTGACATGCATTCTTTTATTCATCCCCTCTCAGAGGCCGTCGCTCCGAATTGGGAAGCGCGAACTGACTGGGAGATTTATAAGTCACTTGCCAAGGATATAAGCCATTTAGCTGAAAAACATTTGCCAGAGCCGGTGAAAGATTTTGTGTGTTCTCCCTTGGCACATGATTATCCTGATGAAATCGCGCAAACCTCTATTAAGGATTGGGCAAAAGGAGAATGTGAAGCCATCCCGGGGAAGACGATGCCACATATGAAGATCGTCACCCGAGATTACAAAAACTTGTATAATCGCTTTATCTCATTTGGTCCGGCAGCGAGGGATAAAGGTCTCAGTGCTCATGGCGTTCATTGGGATATTGAAGATATGTACGATGAAACGCTGAAAACGCATCCGACGACGCAATGGAATGGAAAAACCTATCCCTCTTTGGATGATGTGGTTCATGCCATTAATATCATCTTGCGATTTGCGCCTGAATCGAATGGAGAATCCGCTTATCGTGCCTTTTCTGAATACGAGAAAAAGGTGGGTTTACCGCTTAAAGATTTAGGAGAAGGGAGTCGTGATGCGAGTGTGACGTATGAAGACATTCAACGCCAACCTCGTCGCATTTTGACCAGCCCCTGTTGGTCTGGTATCGTCAATAAAGGTCGCGCCTATGCTCCTTTCTGTATGAATACAGAGCGTAAGGTGCCTTGGCGAACCTTGACGGGACGGCAACAGTTCTACCTAGATCATGAAGGTTATCTGGCTTACGGTGAGCATTTGCCCACTTATAAACCTAAGATGGATCCCATGTTATACGGTGAGTTTGCTAAGACGCAAAAGGATGATAAGAGCATCATGCTCAACTATCTGACGCCGCATGGTAAGTGGCACATTCATTCGACCTATTATGATAACCACCGTATGTTGACCCTGTCGAGAGGTATGGAACCTTTCTGGATGAGTCCCAAAGATGCAGACAAGATTGGGGTTAGCGATAATGACTGGGTAGAGATTTACAATGATCATGGGGTTGTCGTTACCCGCGCCATTGTGAGTGCTCGTATTCCTGATGGTGTCGGGATATGGTATCACGCAGCAGAACGTACTATCTCCGTACCTAAATCACCTTTACGGGGAGGGAGACGCGCTGGTGGTGTTAATAGTCTCACCCGTACTCGACTGAAACCGGTACTGATGATGGGTGGTTATGGGCAATTTACGTATGATTGGAATTATTGGGGACCCACTGGGGGCAATCGTGATAGCTATGTGCTAGTTCATAAACTAGAAGGTGAACCTCAATTTTAATTAATAGACATGTCCCTTTTTAATTATATTTAAATTATTTAGGGACAAGTCTAATGCTTTTGCTACCGCTGGAGTGAGAAATAATGGATGTCAGAGCACAAATCTCAATGATGTTTCACCTAGATAAATGTATTGGCTGTCATACTTGTAGCGTTGCCTGCAAAAATATTTGGACCGATCGCGAAGGTACAGAGTACATGTGGTGGAACAATGTAGAAACCAAGCCGGGTACAGGTTATCCCACTAAATGGGAAGAGCAAGATAAGTATAAAGGTGGTTGGGAACAGAAAGGAAAATCGATTAAGTTAAAGGTAGCGGATAAAGCGAGCACTTTCACCAATATATTTCATCAACCCCACATGCCAACGGTTGATGATTATTATGAGCCATGGACATACAACTACGGTGAGTTATTCGATGCTAAAGCGGGTGACGATCAACCAACGGCACGCGCTGTCTCGCTTCTGACGGGTAAACATATTGACATCAAATCAGGGCCAAATTGGGATGATGATTTGGGGGGATCAAGCATTTATGCCAAGAATGATCCCAATATGGAGAACCTAAGTGAGGCACAAAAGGAGGCTTTTTTTGAAATGGAACGGATGGTCATATTCTACTTGCCACGAATATGCAACCATTGTTTAAATCCAACTTGTGTCGCTTCCTGTCCTTCAGGTGCCCTTTATAAGCGTGGTGAAGATGGCATTGTTTTGCTCGATCAAAATGCCTGCCGTGGGTGGCGTTTTTGTATTTCTGGTTGTCCTTACAAAAAGACTTTTTACAATTGGAAGAGTGGAAAATCTGAAAAATGTATTCTCTGCTACCCCAGACTAGAATCTGGGCAAGCACCCGCCTGCTTCCATTCTTGTGTCGGTCGCATTCGTTATTTAGGTGTATTGTTGTATGATGCGGACAAAATTGAAGCCACAGCTTCTGCATCAGAAGAGGAATTGGTTGAGCTTCAACGGGAAATGATTTTGGATCCACATGATCCTGAAGTTATTGCCCAAGCGGAACAGAATGGTGTACACTTTTCAATGATTGAAGCCGCCCAGAAATCCCCTGTTTATAAATTTGTTAAAGAATGGAAAATGGCTTTACCATTGCATCCAGAATTTCGTACTCTGCCAATGCTATTCTACATTCCCCCCTTGTTGCCTGTGTTAGGCTATGTTGATAAGGGTCTTTACAAAGTGGATGCGGAGGATTATTTTGGTTCTTTGGATAGGGCGCGTCTGCCCATGCAGTACTTAGCCAGTCTGTTCGCTGCGGGGAATGAAGAACAGGTGCGTATGCCTTTGGAAAAACTCTTAGCGGTGCGTTCATACAGACGCTTTAAAGAAGTGGGCGATGTGGATTCTGCTGAACTAGAGGCGATGCTTAAAAAGACGGGCTTGACGGAAGAGGCTTGTGAAGAGATATACCGTTTGACTTCCTTGCCAACGATTGAGGATCGTTTTGTGATACCGGCATCGCACCGTGAATATGCGACGGAACTGGCGATGAATGATGATTCCAACACTTTCCGAGCAGAAATCGGTTTCGGTGGTTTCAAAGGACGTATCGAACGGGGGTTGTAATTAAACGTGCAAGGTAGGCCTTCGTTGTTTAGCGAAGCTAAACACCCGTTGACGCCTTCGTTGTTTCGGGAATGGAGCAGAGCGGATTTCCCGAAAAAATTCGTTGTTTCGGGAATGGAGCAGAGCGGATTTCCCGAAAAAAGTCGTTGTTTCGGGAATGGAGCAGAGCGGATTTCCCGAAAAAAGTCGTTGTTTAGGGAATGGAGCAGAGCGGATTTCCCGAAAAAAGTCGTTGTTTCGGGAATGGAGCAGAGCGGATTTCCCGAAAAAAGTCGTTGTTTCGGGAATGGAGCAGAGCGGATTTCCCGAAAAAAGTCGTTGTTTCGGGAATGGAGCAGAGCGGATTTCCCGAAAAAAGTCGTTGTTTCGGGAATGGAGCAGAGCGGATTTCCCGAAAAAAGTCGTTGTTTCGGGAATGGAGCAGAGCGGATTTCCCGAAAAAAGTCGTTGTTTCGGGAATGGAGCAGAGCGGATTTCCCGAAAAAAGTCGTTGTTTCGGGAATGGAGCAGAGCGGATTTCCCGAAAAAAGTCGTTGTTGGCGTTTCGGGAAATCCGCTACGCTCCATTCCCGAAACAAAAAAAATTTGTAAACGTGCAAGGCGTACCTTGCACTAGCTGGAGAAAAGATAATTATGTATGATCTATTATGGTTTGCAATTTTTCCTTATGTGTGTATTTTCATCGCCATAGTGGGAATCGTTTGGCGATATATAAATGATCCATTTTCTTATTCTACTCTATCTTCTCAATTTTTAGAAACTAGGCAACTCTTTTGGGGTTCTGTGGCTTGGCATTATGGTATTTTAGCTGTGCTAACCATGCATTTTGTTGGCTTTTTGCTCCCTGAAAGTATTTTTTGGTGGAATATGGTCCCAATGCGATTGTATATTATGGAAATAACCGGATTCAGTTTGGGGTTGTTGACACTAATGGGACTGTTGATGCTTATTGTAAGACGAATAACCAGAAGGCGTATTAGAAAGGTGACTTCACCAATGGATATTGCCTTACTCATTGTACTTTTAGTTCAAGTAGCAACGGGTCTGTGGATAGCGCTGTTCTACCGTTGGGGTTCTTCTTGGTATGTAGATTATGCCGTTCCTTATTTGTGGTCTATCCTCAAATTAAGTCCTGATGTGGTTTGGATCAAGAATTTACCGATGATGGTGCATATACACATCCTGAATGCGTTTTTCATGGTATTGTTAATACCTTTTACCCGTCTTGTTCACTTTTTAGCGATTCCTATTAAATTCGTTTGGCGATCCCATCAAGTGGTGAGATGGAATCAACGGAAGCCGATTTTAGGTCCATCAAGGCTAGAAAAAAGAACATAATTAATTTAATTTGAAAAATCCTATTTCTTTAAGAAATAGGATTTTTTTTTGTGACTATTTTTGACTCAATCATAGTTTTAGCCACCCGTCGCGCTGCTTGAACATTGCCTAACACTGGCAGTTGTTCATCCAAGCGTGTCGGGCGGGCATATTCGCCGTTGGGGGTTATAATGTCGCGCCAAGGTTTTAAGGTCATTTTACACTCCATTGAAAATATTTTGGCAAATCACTACAATCATGAACATGACAATGAACACTTAAAAATTTTAAGTGCGAATTGAGGACTTTTTGTAATTGACTTCGCCTATATTTAAAGCTTTTAGCCCTTTCGGGTGGTCGATCTTCTTCTAATAACAAGACAATTTTTACCGATTGACGCTTCTCAGAGAGAAGTTGACGGTAAAAGGGTTGAAGTTCTTCATTGAAACCACGAAATGCGCCATATAGGCCAGCAATGGTATCTCGCACTTTTTGTGTCACTTCAGCCACTAATTCACCTTTTAGGATACGCTCCTTATTATTAATCCGGTCGCCCCTAAAATATTTAGCTTCTATCATAAATAATTCTTTACCTGACCATGCCAAAATATCAACTGCCTTAGTACCTTCACATCTGCGAACCTGATTATAATAAAAATGATTTATACCATCATATTTGCATACTTGCCAATCAGACGGAAATTGAAATTGCAATTTTCCTTCTTCAATAATTATCATTTGCCGCCACACTTATATCACGTTTATAGTAAAACTCTTGTTCCCGATCATCTTGTGCTAAGGCTTCATCAAGCACAATAATAGTGTGTAAATCTTCTAGGAGTCTGCCTTGTTCAACAGCTACTCCAGGCTCATCTAGGCGAAGACTCAAAAATTGTGCTGACATTTTTGGTGTGGATTCTATCAATAATGATAATTCTTTCATTAAAAATAAATCATGGGTAGCCAGAATCACTTGTGTACCATATTGAGCCAGCTCTGCTAAGGCATTAACGACTTTAACCATCATTCTTGGATTGAGATTGGCCTCCGTCTCATCCCAAAATAGGGTACTGCCTTTGCCTAGTGAGCCATTTTGAATGAGATAAACTAGCATGGCAATTTTTCTTAATCCTTCGGCGATTAAAGACATTTCGACTTTGCCGCGCTTGGGCATGTCAAGGTAAAAATGACCCATTCGGTCCATTTTTACTTTACCGCCTAGTTCTGCCTCTAAGGGTTTGATGATGTTGTTGAGTTCTTGAGGTAGTTGTTTCAGTAAAGGTAAATTGAGGGCTTTGCATAAATCATAGTGGGTTTCATCGAGAGCCATGTAGCGTTCTTCATACAAAGCCGTTATTTCTGGATGTAAGCTGAATACTTCTCGTGTTGGAATAAATATAGCCGCATTGAGTGGCAAAGTAGCTGTAATGGTTTGCTCAAGTGTTACTTGAGTGCGATTATTTTTAGTGAATGAAAATTTTAGGGTTTCAGCGAGTTCCATCGTCACTTGAGTGCGTTGACGACCAGTGCCATAACGAGTTAGATGACCTAAACTATTGGTTTTAAATACCTGATAAAGTTTATCAGCCAAGGTCTTTTTAGCATTGATAAGTTTCTTTTTTCGAGACAGTGTGTGCATCACACTATATCCAAGTTTGAGTAAATGCGTTTTTCCAGTGGCATTGTCCCCGATGATGACATTAAGCCCCGGTGAAAATTCAATTTTCACCTCGGCAAAAACGGTAAAATTTTTAATAGTTAATGATTTCAACATGTTATTTTTATCCAAGTATCGTTTGCATTTACGAAAAAATAGGAGTCCAAAAATAGGAGTCCAAGATTTATCTTGGGAGTGAGCCTTGGACTCCAAAAGATTACAACCGCACATGCACCGGCACGGCGTGCCAATCCAGTTTCATATCTTGCGGTGACATGCCACAAGCCAATCCAACCAATTCAGGCAAAAACAGTACCGGCAATTGAAAATCCTGTTTTGTCGCTGCCAGTGCCTTGGTTTGTGCGCCATCCAAGTTTTTGAAACACAATGGGCAAGAGGTGACCATTAAGTCAACATTTTGTTTTTGTGCCCCTCCCAGTACTGAGCCGGTCATTTTCAGGGACAAATCTTTATTTGGCCATGTCAGGTGATATCCGCAACAATCATCGCGGGTATCATAATCGACAACTTCTACGCCCAGCACTTCTAATATATCTTCTAGGGATGTCGGATTGTCTGATGATTCATAATTTTGAATATCACTCGGATTGCGCGTATGACATCCATAATAGGAGCCAACCCGTAGTCCATTCAACGGATTCGTTATTCGTTCTCTCAGTTTTGTCAGTCCCACATCTTGTGCCAGCATCCACAATGTATGAGTGAGTTTACAATCTCCCTTGTATTCGATACCATCTTCTGCCAATATTTCATTGACTTGTTCAAACAATTTTGGGTCTTCCTGTAGCCGTTTTTGGCAATTGGAAATCACATTATAGCAAGTAGAACAGGGCGTATAAAAAGGTAATCCCATTTTTTCGGCGCCTGCCATATTGCGGGCATTGATCGCTAATGATGTCAATTCAGAGCGTTCTTCAATCACCCCTGCACCGCAACAAACCGCTTCTGGCATCAAATGGAGTTTAACATCTACTTTGTCAAACACTTGTTCCAGTATCTCAAAAAAACGGGCATCTGCCCCTTGAAAACAGCAGCCTGAATAAAAGGCATAATGCAGTTTGTCATCATTGTTGTTCACGCGCTTTCTCCTTTTTTTCTATTTCACGCACTTTAGCGTAGATTTTGGCTGCTCCTTCTTGACCAGGTAATGTACAAACTTGTCGTGTGGGCGCTAGTCCGTGTTTTTCTAAAGCGGCTTCCCCCGCTTCAATCGCTGTCCAACCTTTGGTTCCATTGACAACCACGGGTAACATGGGTTTGTTGACTTGTCCGAATTTTTCTACGTCATCAGTATAGGCTTTGGCGCGGCGCGAGCCCGCTGTATCATGGATGCCGTCATCTATCGCTATACGGCGCATCTGACGGATAGAATCGGCTGGACGGATGTCTTTAGGACAGACTTTGAGGCATTTGCGGCATTGTACGCAAGACCATAATCCTTGATCCATTGATGCTTGTATTCGCATCCCGCGAAAACTGTCACGCGGATCTATGGAAAAACGATAGGCTTTGGCGATAGTCAGTGGTCCCGCATAAGTTTCATCGACTTTAACTGTAGAACAGGCTGAAAAACAGGCTCCACATAAAATGCAATCTGTGAGAGAGTCAAACTGTTTGAGTTCCTTTTTGGACATCAGCGATTCTTGTTCTAATGTTTCAGGAATGCGCTCCCGATTTTCCATAAGATATGGGTGCATTTTGGCGAGTTTCTCAATAACGGGATCGATGTCCACCACTAAATCTCGGATAACCGGCAGATTCGCCATGGGGGTGATAGTGACTGAGGCTTTGCCAAAATCTTTGATAATCGGTAACAATTGGGTGCTACAAGCCAGTACTGAGTTAGCGTTTACTCGCACCGTGCAGGAGCCACAAATGGCTGAGCGGCAAAAGGCGCGGAATGTTAGGGTACTGTCTTGAGTATTTTTGATGTGACGCAATACTTCTAATACGGTCATGCCCGTCTCTACTTGCACTTTGAAATTGTCAAAATAAGAAGAGCGATCATCGCCCGGCGTAAAGCGTTGAATACGGATATTGGCGAGCATTTTTTCCCGTATTGGGGTGATTTTTTCGGTCATAAGAAGTTCCTTTAATAAGTCCGCGCCTCCGGTTGAAAACGAGTAATCGTTACTGGCTCAAAATGCAGCTTTGGGGTTTCATCGCTATTTCTCGTTGCCAAGGTATGTTTAAGCCACTCTTTATCATCGCGCTTTGTGAAATCTTCCCGATAATGTGCCCCTCTCGATTCTGCACGTTCTAGTGCGCCTTGTGCGATAACTTGGGCTAAATCCAGCATATTTCCCAATTCTAATGCGGCGCCCAGTTCTGTATTGAAGATATTGCTTTTATCTTTTATTTTCAATCGTTTATAACGCGCTTTCAGTTCAACTAAACCTGCTACAGCTTGTGTTAAACCCGCTGCATCGCGGTAAATACCCGCCTTCTCTGCCATTAAATCTCCCATATCTTTGCGGATATCGGCTATTGTTTCTTTGCTATCACCGTCCGTCAGCGCCTTGATACAGGTTTCTGCCGGTGCCAGTGCCTCTTTTGGCATGGGTTTAAATTCAGTGTGACGTGCATATTCTAAAGCATGAACGCCCGCCCGACGACCAAAAACGAGAATATCCAATAGAGAATTACCACCCAGCCGGTTAGCGCCGTGTACGGAGACACAGCCCGCTTCTCCAGCCGCATAAATGCCTTCAATGGGTGTCAAGCCATTAAAATCAGTATGGATGCCGCCCATAGAATAATGGGCGGTGGGTTTGATGGGTATCGGCTCTAGGACAGGATCAACGCCCTCGAAGTCAATACACAATTGACGAATCTGTGGCAAACGTTTGGCAATCCGCTCTTTGCCCAAATGGGTGATATCTAAAAAGACTTCTCCATCAGAGCCACCTCTGCCCTCACGCACTTCCGTTTCAATAGCGCGGGAAACGAGATCGCGGGGTCCCAGTTCCATCTTTTCTGGCGCATAATTGCTCATAAAACGTTCTCCCAAGGCATTGAGCAGATAACCGCCCTCACCTCGCGCCCCTTCTGTCATCAAAATGCCAGTACGCCGCAAGCCGGTTGGGTGAAATTGGACAAATTCCATATCTTTCAGTGCCAATCCGGCTCGGTAGGCAAGTGCAGCACCATCGCCTGTGTTGCCATAAGCATTAGATGTACGAGTCCAGAAAATGCGCCCATATCCGCCTGTGGCTAGTATGACTGCTTTAGCTTGGATCGTATGAAGTTTTCCGCTGCGGATGTCTAAGGCATTGACGCCTAAACAACGTTGACCATCATGCAGTAAAGAGAGGGTTTGCCATTCATTAAAATAATTAACGCCATGTCGCAAGCCTTGCTCATAAAGTGTATGCAACATGACATGTCCAATCTTATCGGCTGCGTAGCAAGCACGGATTTTGGAGGCGCCGCCAAAAGGGCGTTGGGCAATTTTGCCTTCTTTGGTACGATCAAATGGACAACCCCAATGCTCCATTTCTCGTATCACTTGTGGCGCTTCTCGGCACATCAGTTCTGCCGCATCTTGGTCAGCTAGGTAATCTGAACCTTTGACGGTGTCAAACCAGTGATCTTCCCATGTATCCGTCCGATCTTTATTCGCTAAAGCGGCATTGACACCTCCTTGTGCGGCACCGGTGTGTGAACGAGTTGGATAAACTTTTGTTAATACAGCGACATGTAAGTCTTCCTCCATCCGTGATTTTAGGGCTGCATATAATCCAGCGCCTCCCGATCCAACGATTAGAACGTCGTATGTTAGCATTGTGCCTCCTTTAGGTGTTCGACGCAGAGCGTCGTGGCAGGCATTCCCACGCAGAGCGTGGGAACGAGAAAAGTTTTGTTTCGGGAATGGAGCGGAGCGGATTTCCAGAAACAACTAAATCCATTAATTTCAAGGAATTGGTGGGTTTCGCTCCGCTCTACCCACCCTACAGAATATATTTTTGAAGTTTTGTTTAGCGTAGCGATCTTCGTTGCGGGAATGGAGCGGAGCGGATTTCCCGAAACAACTAATGGCATTTTTGCGGAGCAAAGGTACCTCAAGATCACCCCATCAAAATCTTTTCAGTTGATCGCGGCTAAAATGCCATTCAGGCGTATAAAGCGTCTCTCCAAATTCCAATTCATACCAAGGTGACAAATTTATATTTAAGGGATTGACTAAAATATGGACATCTTGTGCTGGCATATAACTTTGTGCTAATAAAAACAGCTTCTTGCCAGTGGTTTTATGCTTCGCCATATCAACCACAATCACAGCATGTCCCGGAAAACCACCTTTGATGAAAATATCACCGATTTTCATTTGATTGATATTTTTAACCGGTTTGAGTTCTTTGCTCAGAGAATAACTGCCCGCATAAGTAAAAACAATGTTGGTATATTGTTGAAAATTGCGGCGAGAGGGTTCTAAACGTCGGGTTTTACGCCATTTTACTTTGTTGCCATTAATTAATGGACGATAACCCTGCCGCCATTTCAGATAAGATGCTTCATCGCCACTGGTGAAATTAAAATGGATGGCGTTGTAATCCGCCTTGGAATAAAGATACTCAGCCCGAAATCTAATCACGGCATCAGCACATTGTTGTAAATCTCGCTTGCCAACATCAATATCAATAACCGCATAATGAACTGATTGATTAATTTTTTTTCGTCCATCATAAAGATAAATAGGCGGCTTACCCGCTTTCAAGGGTAAATGACGCAACCAATCTGCAAAGCTGCCCTTGGATACTTCAATCCTCTCAAAACCCCTCGGCACCGCTATTCTATTGACAATCGCATGATTAGGATTATACGTCTCTAACCAAGGATAATCAGAATAAGCATCTAGTTCTAGCGGCACCAAAAACAAAATCAATCCCAAAATTAAAAAAATTTTCACCTTATTAGATTCTCAGAAATCTTTAGTAAGTGTAGGAACAGTGCGAGTCAATGCCATATCGTGTCGGGCAACCATAAAGGATTGCCCCTACAGCAGACGTGATGTTTTGTAGGGGCAACACCCTAGTGGTTGCCCGACACGATATGGCATTTTTGCTCCGCGTGGGAACGAGAAAAAACCTTTATTTTAATTGCCAATTCCCAACATCTGCATTAACATCTGTGCCATCTGTTTGCCCATCTGCTCCTAATGAATAAAGATCAAATTCGCCGTGGACGCCAGGGCTAAGATAATTATAAGGAAATCCCCAAGGATCAATCGGTACGCTGTCTAAATAGCCGCCCTCTTTCCATTGACGAGGCTCTGGCGGCATCGTCGTTTTTGTCACGAGTGCCTCTAATCCTTGATCAGTGGTTGGATAAACATAGTTATCTAGTTTATACAATTTCAATGCGGTTTCAACAGCGCGAATATCATGTCCAACCTTAATTTGGCGGGCTTTATCAGGATTTTTCATCATTTTAGGCACCACTAAAGCAGCTAGAATCCCCAAAATGACAACAACGACCATGACTTCAATTAGGGTAAAACCACGATTTAATATTGTTTTTGACATAGCTTTTTTCGCGTTATAATAAACTTGATGTAATAATCCAATCCATAAAAACGACCGTAAATACATGCAATTATTTGCTTTTGGCCTCAATCATAACACTGCCCCCGTTCAAATACGTGAACAGGTTAATTTTTCACCAGAGCAGATCAAACATGCTTTACATGATCTTGTTGATCGTCAACTGGTGCAAGAAATCGTGATTATTTCAACTTGTAATCGCACCGAGTTATATTGTGGACTCGATGATGATACCACACAAGTCATTATTAATTGGCTGAGCCAGTACCACAATGTCTCTAGTCAATTGCTTGAGCAGCATTTATATACTTATAAACAAGTGGATGTGGTGCGTCATTTATTACGGGTGGCTTGTGGTTTAGATTCGATGATTTTGGGAGAGGCGCAGATCTTGGGACAAATTAAATCGGCTTATCATACTGCCCGTGAGGCGGGCGCTACGGGGCAATTATTGAATAAGTTGTTTGAACATAGTTTTTTTGTGGCAAAACATGTGCGTACAGATACCGCGATTGGCTCTAGCCCAGTCTCTGTGGCCTTTGCAGCGGTGCGATTAGCGCAACAAATTTTTGGTGATTTAAGTGGTAATACGGCTCTTTTGATTGGCGCGGGCGAAACGATTGAGTTAGCAGCGCGACATTTACATGAAAATAATTTAGGTCGTATGATTGTCGCTAATCGTACTATAGAACGTGCCCGTCAAGTGGCTAAAGAATTTGCTGGTTATGCTATTACTTTAGAAGAAATCCCATTCCATCTCGCTGAAGCCGATGTGGTCTTTTCATCCACTGCCAGCCCTTTGCCAATTTTGAATCAAATAGATGTTAAAAAAGCGATTAAAATCCGTAAACATCGCCCCATGTTTATGGTAGATATTGCTGTCCCCCGCGATATTGATCCGACGGTGGGTGATTTAGAAGATGTCTATTTATATAGTGTCGATGATTTAAATGAAGTCATACAAGAAAATTTACGCTCCCGTGGGCAAGCCGCCCAAAAAGCGGAAGAATTGATTGATACTCAGGTGACACATTTTTTAGGCTGGTGGAATTCTTTAGATGTGGTGGACACAATTTGCCATTTACGTGCTCAAGCACAAGAAACTCGTCAGCAGTTAGTTGCAAAAGCAAAACGTATGATTGATAATGGCAAAACGCCGTATGATGTGATTGATTATTTGGGTCACACTCTCACTAATACGCTAATGCATACGCCCTGCGTCCAATTACGTCAGGCGGGTTATGATGGACATGAAGAATTAATGATAGCGGCACAGCAACTTTTTCAATTGATAGATGATGATAATTAATTTTAAGATGTACCTTATCTCTCTGCTGCCTTCCCCATTTTTGTAGGCGCGAGTTTCCTCGCGCTTATTCACGAATCTGGACGTCCAAGATAAATCTTGGACTCCTACCAAAATGCACACTCCTAGTACTCTGTCAAAGTTATCTTGACGTTTTGGAGTACAAAGCTTTAGCTTTGTACTGTCTGACAAAGCTAAAGCTTTGTACTCCAATAACCTATTTTATTTTGATAACTGATAACTGATAACTGATAACTGATAAAATGAAAGATTCTATTCGCAGTAAACTAGAAAATCTGACTGATCGTTTAGAAGAGCTTAATGCTCTACTTGCGGCGCCTCATATCATCGCTGAGCAAGATCAATTTCGCAGTTTGTCTAAGGAATATGCCGAAATCCAACCGATTGTTGAGGCTTTTCAAAAATACCGCAGCAATTTAGAAGCAATGGCGGCTGCTAAAGAAATGCTAGGCGATGAGGATGCAGAGATGCGTGCTTTGGCTGAAGAGGAATTGGCTCAAGCGCAAGCTGAAGATCAGCGCTTAGAAAAAGAATTGCAATGGCTATTATTGCCCGAAGATCCCGATGATAACAGTAATACCTTTTTAGAAATCCGCGCTGGTACGGGGGGCGATGAAGCTGCCCTATTTGTTGGTGATTTAGCACGTATGTACACCCGTTATGCGGAGCAGCGCGGTTGGCAAACGGTAATTATCAATAAAAATGAAGGTAGCTACAAGGACAGTTATAAAGAAATCATCATGCGCGTCAATGGTGATCGTGTCTATTCGCAATTCAAATTTGAGTCGGGCGGACATCGGGTACAGCGAGTGCCAGAAACGGAATCTCAAGGGCGTATTCACACTTCCGCCTGTACTGTGGCGGTGATGCCTGAAGTCAAAGAAGTGGATGCGATTGACATTAATCCGACTGATTTAAAAGTGGATACTTTCCGCGCTTCTGGTGCGGGTGGACAACATGTCAATAAAACGGATTCTGCGATCCGTCTGACTCATTTACCGACGGGTATTGTGGTGGAATGTCAAGATGAACGCTCTCAACATAAAAACCGCGCCCGTGCGATGTCTTTATTGCAGTCGCGCATTTTAAAAATAGAGCGAGATCGTCAACAAGCGGAACAGGCGGAGACGCGGCGCAATTTGGTTGGTAGTGGTGATCGCTCTGAGCGGATTCGCACTTATAATTTTCCACAAGGGCGGGTAACGGATCATCGTATTGGTTTAACTTTGTATCAATTGGAAGATATTTTAGAGGGCAATCTGAATGCTTTGATTGAGCCGCTGAGACGTGAACATCAAATGGATTTGTTGGGGAGTATGGGGGAATAGTCGTCCAATCTTGCAGGACGCGGAGCGTCCAGGCATGCATTCCCACGCAGAGCGTGGGAACGAGAAGTGTGAACGAGGAGAAAACTATGCTACACAATTACACCGCCAAATATACAAAAATTGACTCAGGTTATATGGGGCAACTCATTGAATGGCCTGAAGTTATAACGGAAGGTCAAAATATTGAAGAATGTCGTGCTATGTTGAGAGATGCACTCCATGAAATGGTTTTAGCATACCAAATGCAAAAGCAAGAACTCCCCTTAGGAAATGGTTTGATAGAACAATTACCAGTGGAAATTAACGATGTCTGTCAAGCGGCGTGATCTGACATAAATATTTTGACAGGATTACCGCTAACAGATTGTGCAAACAAGCTGGGCTTAAACCAAAGTTTTGAACATGGTTGGTAGTGGCTCACGATCTGAGCGGATTCGCACTTTTCCACAAGGGCGGGAGCATCGTATTGGTTTAACTTTGTATAGCCGCTGAGACGTGAACATCAAATGGATTTGTTGGCGCTTAAAAATCCTATTTTTTTAAAAAATAGGATTTTTTGATACCAACAAAAAACTTGTGTCGGCTCGATGAGCGCGGAGCTTCGGGAACGAGATAAGGTATTAATTTAAGGTAAGGAGAATTATAGGTACGTCAATGGAAAAAAAAATCATTAAATGGCACGATCTAATTGGATTGACAGACTTTTTCAAAGGTTCCAAGTTAAAACGGAACAAAACATGTCAATTAAATCACCATAAATAGATGTGCTAATTTGGAGTCCAGACAGATGAATAAAAAATCAAGAGATGTATCACATGCCAGAGAGCACGCTCAAGGAATAGAAATTGATGGTCGTATTTACCTTGTTTTAAGTCGCAATAAGTCTAGTGCTCGAACAGATGTTTGTCCTTTTTGTGCGGAGCGACAAATTTATCGGCGTTTATTTTAGCATCAACTTGTTTTTCTTTAAAAAACGGAGATTAACACGATTTAGTACAACGGATGATCTTTGTGTCGGCTCGCTAAGGGAACGATAAAAAAGCCGCTGAGACGTGAACATCAAATGGAATTGTTGGCGAGTATGGGTGAATAGTCGTCCAATCTTGCAGGACGCGGAGCGTCCAGGCAGGCATTCCTTTGCCTCGCGTGGGAACGAGAAAATCGGCTATATATCCACATTGGCGCACGAGGCACCCAGAGTTTAATCAAGTGATAACACCTGTTTCACTCCGTCATCAAGTGCCTCAAGGTCTTGAGAAGATAAATAGCCCTCTAATCTCATCAATCTTGCTTTATCAACCGCACGAATTTGATCACATACAGCAACCGCTTCTTTACCAAGACATTTGACGGGAATAGCAATAGGCGGATGTGCTTTTGCTTCTGTAGACAAAGGCACAACGATTACTGTGCGTCTTGCTCTATTAACAGGAGTCGCACTAACAACTACGCAAGGACGTATTTTACGGATTTCTGCGCCTTGGGTAGGATCTAAATTCACCCAATAAATATCACCACGATTCATTTTTTATACCATCTGCTATTGTTACATTCCATTCGGACATTTCTTGATTTAATACTTCGTCCGCTTCGACTTCACAAGCACAACTGTATAGTGCTTGTTCACGTATTTGTAGTTCTCTTTCAAGCAATTGGATAAAAAACTGATTATATTCTGGTTGGGGGATTAACATTTTCATTTTTACCACGAGTTCATCGGGTAAAGAAATTGATACTCTTTGCATAGTGATAGCCCTTTGTTATGAGCATAACCAGTTTTCGTCTTTTAGTACAACGAATTTAAAAATTGAACGAATTATATATTAATATATCACAGTTCAAACACATTCCCACTATTTTTTCAATCGGTATGCCCAAGGCTGTGTTTGGTAAAGGATGAGCAAAGTACGGCTTACTTTGATATATCGGTGTTTTAATCCGTTTATACCCCAAATCCGTTGTACTCATATATAGGGTAGGACGTACCATACCCCCCCCTACGTGCTATTGTGTAGTTCATTTATGTTTTGACTTATCCTTTCTTAAATGCAATCCGTGTAGTTTTCTTTTACAATCCGTGTAGTTTTTGTGCCCCCGCTCCCCTCTCGGCTATATTTTTTCTATCGTAAAGTCAAAAAAAAACAAAAGTCAAAACAAAAGTCAAAAGCAAAAACCGACAAGCGTAAAAGCGTAAAAAAACCAAGTGGTACGGGGTACTTAATCTCAAGAGGCGAAAGCCGAGGTCGCCGAGGCGGTACCCTGGCGAACTCCTGACGCGATCCGCCGAACGGCAAAACGAGGCGTCGTCGCCCCAGCCGCCGCCGCGAAACACCCGGCCCCGGCCTGCCCCTGCGCCTTTAGGATATCTTCGGGGGGGGCGAAGAACTATAATAGTTACTATCATACCAATCTTCAACCCACTCCCATACATTCCCATGCATATCATACAGTCCCCAAGGGTTTGGTTTTTTCTGTCCGACGATATGTGCATAGTATCCTTTCATATTACCCTCATACCAAGCATAATCTCCTAGCAAAGAGCTATCATCCCCAAAGGAATATTCAGTCGTCGTGCCTGCTCTTGCGCTATATTCCCATTGAGCCTCAGTAGGCAAGCTATAGTGCGAGCCCCCCTCTTTATTATTCAACCACGAGATAAACCCCTGTGCATCATTCCATGACACCCCTGTTACTGCTGCATTATCTCCTTGCTGGTTATAACTGGACTTAAAATACGCTCCCTTTTCATCCACATATTTCTTATACTGCCCCACTGTCACCTCATAAACCCCATATAAAAATCCTTGGTTATCTCTACCCAATGGACGGGTTTTTCATCACTGCTCCCTTTTTCACTCCCCATCTGAAACTTGCCTGCCTTTATCAGCTTAAATTTCATCCCGATGGAGTTCGTAACTATATCCTGAGTTGAGCTATATATATCTTGAGTTTGGCTTATCTCTCGCCGCCTCATACGCTTTTTTATTCACCTTGGCTAAGGCTAATTGATAAAAATTCTCAATCTGCTGTCTTTTCTTTAACGCTAACTCAACTTTCTTAGACAAAGCCCGCAATTTCTCATGACTCGGATTTAAACTTAATCCATGTTGAATCAAAGCCCTACTTTCCTCATACTCGCCCCTATTATTTTGGCGAGTAGCCTGCTGATAATAATTTTCCACCAGCTTTCTGATTTCCTCTTCCTGAGCGATTTTTATTTTTAAGGCGCCTAATTTCTTATTGTTAGCATCTAAGCCTAAACCCCTTTCAATCCATTTTTTCGCCTCATCAAAATCTCCCTTGTCGGAACGATTCAAAGCCAGAGCATAATATCCTTCAATGATTTTCTCTGATAAAAGTTGAGCTTTTTCATGAGAGGGCGGGATTTCTTTATAGAGTGCATAAGCCTGTTCAAGCTTATCATTCTCTATATAAACCAAAGCCTTATCAAAATAAGCCTCGATTTCATATTCAGACGTAATCTGTCCTGCGACAATAGGAGACTCTAGCGAAAAAGGAGATACCTCGCTGGGGTGCGTTTCAACCGTACTGGCTGACGTTTCACTGAGCCTTTCAGCGACTGTATCGACAATATCATCATAGACATCTTCTATTAAATAGTAAGCTGATACGACGGCTATGAGCCCCGCCAAAAAGCCTAACATTTTATGTTTTTTGAACATCTCCGTGAACAGGCTACCTCCTGTTATTACGAAAATGATCGCCAGAATGAATAATTTA
Organism: Candidatus Thiomargarita nelsonii; assembly: GCA_000785145.2. Lineage (GTDB taxonomy): Bacteria > Pseudomonadota > Gammaproteobacteria > Beggiatoales > Beggiatoaceae > Thiomargarita > Thiomargarita nelsonii_B. The sequence continues at coordinate 12,001 of JSZA02000064.1, read as the reverse complement.
ATAGTCATGATTTAAATAGTTGTGTAAACCCTTATTTAGAATAACACAAAAAAATCGTCCAAAATAAATTTTGGACTCCAACGATCAGTCACTATTTCAAAGCGCGGTGTATCATTTGCATGACGCTTTGATTTGCCTTGATTGGAATAATCGAAATGTTTGGGTTTTTCTTGTTGAATACTCTAAAAACTTCATCCGCGAATGCTTGTCCAATACTATTAATCTTATCAAAATCGAAGATAACCGTTTTAAAGCTGTCGAGCCTAGCCAATAATCGTTTTGCCTGTGAACGTGAGATTAATTTTTCATCTCCATATTGAGCCAAACGAACTGGAACGATGGTTTTGGTAAATCCATAATCATCATCTACTGTAAAATCGTCAAATATTTCTTTTGCGGTTCGAGTCGTGTGATTATTTAACTTCATTAAAACACGAGTGCCAGGTTGTTCTTCCTGATTTTCTAATATCCAATCTTCGCTAATCGTATGCGAAAAATTGACCCTTCCAGAAAAAATGTGGAATTCATCGAACAGGCGTGAACTGAAAAAAATGCCTTCACCCGTATGGTTATCTGGATCGGTGGTTAATTTTCCCTTTGCTAATTCTAAGACGGCATGACGCTCATCATGTAACCCAAGCTCACGTTGAAGCTTCTTGAAAATACCTTCACCGTCATCAAAAATTTCTAGCTCTGTGGTGTTTGTGGTTTTAAAGAGCCTAATGTTGACTTGTTGACCAGCAGAATGTTCAATGGCATTATTCAACAATTCTGTAAAGCCATAATGCCAAATGTCCATCGCATTATCTGGTAGTAATAATAAAGGCGAAATTTTCTTTCGCCAGACAATATCTTCTTCAACGGGTTCCTGCAAAGAGATGATTTCTTCCCATTTTTGCTCACTTTTTTTCATGATGTCTCCAGAATTTAACAATGTGACATTAGTTTATTTTTAATCTAATTGTAGCACAAAAAAAATCGACTCTAAATCGTCTGAATTGTATTGCATTTGCAAGCTTGGACTCCGAGCCGTGTTCACATATTCAATTCAGAATTGATATAATATGATATTCAGAGTCTGGAGAAAAAGACATGAATCAAGTTTATTTTCGTTTTTACGCTGAACTCAATGACTTTCTTCCCACAAAGCGGCGAAATTTTGGCTTTGTACATACGCTCGATAAAAATCCATCGGTGAAAGACAGTATTGAAGCCTTAGGTGTACCACATACTGAAATTGACTTGATTTGAGTCAATGGAGAATCAGTAGATTTTGCCTATCTATTACAGGATGGCTCACGCATCAGTGTTTATCCCGTTTTTGAGGCGATTGATATTACCCCTTTGTTGCGGGTTCGCCCTCAACCGCTGCGTGAAATTTGTTTTATACTTGTTTTATTAACACGAGATATGGGGCTATTAAAACGCAGCTTGGTAACGCATGGCTATTTTTTGCGGGAAACTAATCCTAAACGTCAATTGCGCGAAATCCTGCGTCGCTTTGATTAATAACCCCTTTTAGGCGTTGTATCAATTGTAACGGTTCAGTCCACAGTGTGGATAAGGCGGATATCCGCGAACAAGTCCAAGCAGATACGCTACAATATTGCATCTGGTTTTTCCTTGTTTAGATGTCCAAGATAAATCTTGGACTCCTACCAAAAGAATGATTACTCCGCCGGAAATACGCCCGTAGATAAATATCTATCCCCTCGATCACAAATAATCACCACAATCACCGCATTTTCCAGTTCCTCAGACAAGCGCAACGCGCCCGCCACCGCGCCGCCTGATGAAATGCCACAAAAAATACCTTCTTGTGTCGCCAAAGCACGGGTAGTATCCTCAGCACTTTGTTGATCAACATCAATGATACGATCCACCCGTTTCTCATCAAAAATTTTGGGTAAATATTCTTGAGGCCAACGACGAATCCCCGGAATTTTTGCACCTTCCGCCGGTTGCAGCCCGACAATCTGAATCCCCGGATTGACTTCTTTTAAATAGCGCGAAGTACCCATAATCGTGCCCGTCGTACCCATTGCACTGACAAAATGGGTGATTTTACCATCAGTGTCGCGCCAAATTTCTGGCCCAGTGGTGCGATAATGGGCGAGAGGATTATCGGGATTATCAAATTGATTGAGCACTTTGCCTTTGCCTTCTTTTTCCATTTGAAAAGCCAAATCTCGCGCCCCTTCCATGCCCTCCTTTTTTGAAACAATCACAATGTCTGCACCATAAGCTTTCATCACCTGCCGCCGCTCGATGCTCATATTTTCTGGCATAATTAATACCATGCGATAACCCTTTATCGCGGCTACCATGGCTAAAGCAATGCCCGTATTACCGCTCGTCGCCTCAATCAAAGTATCACCCTGTTTAATTTCGCCACGTTTTTCAGCCTCAGCAATCATGCTCAAGGCAGGGCGATCTTTGACCGAGCCGGCGGGATTATTGCCTTCTAATTTTACAAAAACAGTATTGTTGCCGGCTAAACGTTGCAAACGGACTAGCGGCGTATTGCCGATAAATTGTTCAATAGTTGCCATATCAGTTATTAGTTATCAGTTATAAAAAATCCATCGCAAAAATCAACGCATCTTCTCGTTTTTTATCGCCCTTCGGATAATAACGCTTTCGCACCCCAATCTGGTTAAAGCCCGTCTGATGATACAAATGAATAGCCGCTTCATTGGAAAAACGCACTTCCAAAAAAACAGATTTAACCTCTTTTTGCCTAGCCAGATCGAGTAAATGTTCAAATAAGTATCGCCCATAGCCACAGCCTTGCCAGTCGGGATGCACACAAAGATTTAAAATTTGCGCCTCGCCTGCCGCGACTGACATCAGCCCATAACCAATGAGATGTTCCTGTTCCAAAATTAAAGCATTATAACCTACCTGTAGACAATCTTTAAAAAGTCGCAACGTCCAAGGAAAAGGATAAGCTGCCCTTTCAATTTCCATCACTCTGGGTAAATCATTCTCTTGCATAGGGCGCAGAACAGCATTCATCTTTTCAACTCCGCTAATCTTTGATTGATGAATTGCAAATCTTGCCAAGCATGGCGTTTTTCGCTGGGACGACGTAATAAATACGCCGGATGATAAGTGGCTATTAAAGGTATTTTGTTCTCACCATATTCAAAGCCTTGTCCGCGTAATTTACCGATTGCCGTCTCGGTGACTAACAAATGATGGGCAGCCACTCTGCCGACAGCAACAATCAACTTAGGCTTAACCAGAACAATTTGTTGCAGCAAAAACGCATGACAACAATCGAGTTCATGTTTGTCGGGATTACGATTCTCAGGCGGGCGGCATTTGACCACATTGGTAATATAGACGGACTCTCTTTTTAAATCAATAGCATAAAGCATGGCATTCAACATAAGTCCCGCCCGTCCAACAAAAGGCTCACCTTGAGCATCTTCATCAGCCCCCGGCGCTTCACCAATAAACATCAAATCGGCTTGGCGATTACCGACACCAAATACCGTTTTAGTGCGGGTTTTGTGCAGTGAGCAAGCGGTACAGGCTGCGACTCTATTTTGTAAAGCCTCCCAATCTAATTCATGTACTGGCGCAACCTGTGGCGTTTGAGAGACTTGGGCAGTGTCAGTCATCGGAGATGGCTCCTCTGTCAATGTGGGTGGGAGATGCCGCCGCACCCAGACTTGTATGCCCATTGCTTTAAGGTAGTGAGCATGAATGTTTGTCATTGTATATAGTACAAATTCTCAATTAAATATTAATTGTAGCGATCTAAAAATCCTATTTCTTAAAGAAATAGGATTTTTTTTTATCCTGCTATAATATACAGGAGTCCAAGATTTATCTTGGACGTCCTTACTATAGAGGAAAATCTCATGTTACGTGTAATAATAATAACAGTATTTAGCTTATTAATTGTCTTCTTTTTTGTGGCATTGATGTCACCAACCCTTTATATGAAAGTCCCCGATGGGATGGCACCCCAAGCCCAAATACGCGCTCCCAGTGAATCAACTGATCGTGAAAACTACGCCCATTTTGATGACAATCCCGTCAAACGAGTCAGCGAGCACCCTGTCTCAACCTTCAGCATTGACGTAGACACTGGTAGCTATAGCAATGTGCGCCGTATGCTGAACTATGGACAGTTACCTCAACATGACGCGGTGCGTATTGAAGAAATGCTCAACTATTTTACCTACGACTATCCGCTACCAGACAGTCTTGATCCACCCTTCAAGGTGACGACAGAAATCGCGCCAACACCTTCAGAGGAAAATGTTTTCGCGCGCGAAAACATTTTCCTCTGAAGGAATCAAAAAACGCATTTACTACACATCGGCATCAAAGGATACAACATCCCCAAGGACAAATTACCGCCCACTAATTTAGTCTTTTTAGTGGACGTCTCAGGCTCGATGCAAAGTCAATTGGAATTGCTCAAATCCTCTTTGAAATTGCTAACACAGCAATTGACAGCAAAGGATAAAGTCTCTTTAGTTGTTTATGCCGGCGCCACTGGCTTAGTGTTAGAGCCCACACAGGGCAATCAAAGCGATAAAATTCTCGCCGCTTTGGATCGTTTGAGTGCTGGCGGCTCAACCAATGGCGGGGCGGGCATACAACTCGCTTATGCCGTCGCAAAACAAGCGTTTATCAAGGATGGCATTAATCGCGTCTTATTGGCAACTGATGGTGATTTTAATGTCGGCACTGTCAATTTTGAGGCACTGAAAAATCTCATCGAAGAAAAACGCAAAACTGGGATTTCCTTAACCACGCTTGGCTTTGGGATGGGCAATTATAATGATCACTTGATGGAACAATTAGCCGATGCCGGCAATGGCAATTATGCCTATATCGACAACCTCAACGAAGCGCAAAAAGTGTTAGTGGATGAAATGTCTGGAACGATCAACACCATTGCCAAAGATGTCAAAGTTCAGATTGAATTTAACCCGACGACGGTGGCGGAATATCGCCTAATTGGCTATGAAAACCGCATGTTAAAGGGTGAAGACTTTAGCAATGACAAGGTTGATGCTGGAGAAATCGGGGCAGGGCATACTGTGACGGCTTTATATGAAATTGCTTTAGTGGGCAGTGGCGGAGAACGCATCGAAAATCTGCGCTATGGCGAAAAGAAAACGGCTGATGGGCAAGGTAACAATGAATTGGCATTTTTGCGCCTACGTTACAAAGCCCCAGACGGCGATACCAGTCAATTGCTAGAATGGCCTCTCAAACGGCAAGAGATAATTGAAACAGTGGAGACTACCAGTGAGCGTTTTCGTTTTTCAGCCGCCGTTGCAGCCTTTGGTCAACAAATGCGGGGCGGTAAGTATCTTGAGCGGTTTTCATACAAGGAGATTTTAAACTTGGCGCGGGGAGCGCGTGGTGATGATGCGTTTGGCTATCGCGCTGAGTTTATTAAATTGGTTAATTTGGCTCAATCATTAGGTAGCGAGTAACGATTGGTAAGTACCTTCCCAAGAATTTTAATGTATTTTGGAGTCCAAAGCTTTAGCTTTGGGCAAGTCCAAAGCTAAAGCTTTGGACTCCAACAATAATGAGATATCAACTCAAAAAAACTTGAGCATCGAGTATTAAAACCATTCTGATAGTGCATTTGAATATTCTAAAATTTTTTCATTATCGCCCTTGATAAGTGCCTCCTCTATATTTTCAATGAATTCATCTAGCTTATCCGCATTCTCTACAAGAGAATCTGAGATAACACTTGCTTCAGACAAACCGTATTTTTTCGCTTGAACGCCAAAAATAGGAATAGACTCAATAAATGAGGAAACTAACTGAATAATCTCATTGATTCTGCCAATATTTTTGAAACTATAAGTATGGATGCGCTTACTCAATCTTATCAGTTGCAGAGAAATCTCTTGTATGGCATCTATTGTTTCTTTACTCTCCTCCAGCGTCTTTGTCGCCTCAGCATGAACCTTAATAATCGTCAACAATAATAAACCCAGAGCAGAACCTGTCAGCACAATGCCCAATGTTAAAAGCCATAACTTTCCACCTAAAAGATTAGCCGCCAGGATCATTAAAATCCCGCTAAAACAGAAGATTGAAGCAAGCACGCCAGCCTTATATAAAATATTAAGACTATTTGCTAGATTATCTGTCACGCGGACAATATCATGTTCTGCCATTTTTTTTTTCAATTTTTTTTCGATGGAGTACAACAAATGGAGGACAACGAATCCTTATTATTGTTGAATCCTTATTATTGTTTTTTTTATTTTGAATTCATATCCAAGCTTATTTCCAACAATTAAAACCCGACTTTAGCTCAATAAATGCTTTGAGTGCTTAAATCCAAGAGAACATCCTCCTGCACCGCAAAACAAGCTAATTGCTGTTGGTTTCATACAGGTTGGCTCGAACGATTTGTTATCTGGATGTGAATTTGTTTTGATGGTGGTGATTTGTTATTGGTGATGTTGGAGCATCGCCGTTTGCATTACAACATTGGAACGAAGAAATATCAAAGTACAGTGATGTTGTGGCTGGTGCTTTAAAGTCCGAAGTTGAAGAACCTCTTCTGAAAGGACTTCCTTCTTTGTTGTTGTGGAAATAACTACCACCTCATAGGAAGAAAACCACGCTTTTTTTGTTACATCGCTGGTCAAAAAACCATCGAACACTAAAATGCCAATTTTTGATGTAGCCGCATTAGCTAAATTAGCAATAAATAGTGATAGACAAACAATGACAAACAATGATGCTCGTTTTACGATTCTCATATCTATTTTATCCAATTGTTGCCATAATGTCGCAAATCACCGGCTGCCAAAAGCACTTTTTGCTGTCCGAGTGCATTTGCCTTGTTATGTGATTATGCAATATATCAATCAAGTTGATTATATGCTTCCGCCTTAACATTCCCGTAAACTAAACCAATAATGATGCCACCAAATCCTTGTTCAATCATATGCCATACTCCATTTTTGAAAACTCAATATGACCACGTTTCATCAATTCTGAAAATTGAAAATGGTCATTATGCACGCCAATCAATCGGAATACATCATAACATAATCACCGGATTCAATACCCCGCTGCATCATCAGGATGAGCGTTCGACGTCATCAAAGCCTGATTGCCAGATTTCATTTATACGTCCATTGGTCAGCCAGAGTTCATCTTCTTTGGGTTTCATCGAATAGGCGTTAGTTAATTTTTTCAAACAAAGTTTGTAATATTTGTGTATAATGACACAACAAAAGTTTATTCTACCCTCAAATCGTCAAACTGAATGCGACAAAATAGCAGCAAAATAAACCAGCTCATCAAAATCTGGCCCCAAAAAACTATCGCTGTTCAATCATGGTTAAGTCAAATGGGTTTTGAGCGTCAACTGGTGGCGGCTTATGAAAAAACGACTTGGCTCAATCGTATTGGGCGAGGTGCTTTTGTGCGAGCGGACGATCAAAACATTGATTGGACGGGCGGACTTTATGCGATTCAAAAATTAAAGGCTATTCATGCCGGTGGCAAAACCGCTCTTGCCCTGCACGGCTATGCTCATTTTTTACCATTAGGCAGCGGTGCGCCAGTAACGCTTTTTGGATTTCCTGACGTAAAACTCCCAGCTTGGTTTCTTCAATACGATTGGGGCGTCTCAATACGCTACTTTACCACCAAACTATTTTCTCAAAACTGGGCACTGGGATTGACTACAAAAGATCGAACAACTTACAGCATCACGCTTTCGTCTCCAGAAAGAGCCATCTTGGAACTCCTTTATCTGATACCTCAAGCCGAATCTTTTGAAGAAGCTAAACTTTTGATGGAAGGCTTGACAACTCTTCGCCCTGACTTAGTGCAATCACTCTTAAAAGTTTGTGATTCTGTCAAAGTTAAGCGACTATTTATGCTACTTGCTGAAAGGTGCGATCACGCTTGGCTTGATCAATTGGATTTGTCGCAGCTTAATTTTGGGAAGGGTAAACGTGTGATTGGTGAAGGCGGACATTTTAATTCAAAATATCAAATTTCTGTTCCAGATAGGCAGGCAACATAAGAAAGCGAGTCCTTTTTTTAAACCAGCAAAATTGGTGCTACGTGTTCTTCCTCATGTTGCCAAAGAGTTAAATTTTGCGCTCAAAGGTGGCAGTGCGATCAATTTGTTTGTGCAAGATTTGCCAAGGCTTTCGGTGGATATTGATCTGACTTATTTGCCGATTGAACCACGTAATGCTTCTTTGACTAATATTGGGGCGGCACTTGGACGGATTACTGAATCTATCAAACGTGCGATGCCAGGTGTCAAGATTCAGGAAAGTAAATATGAGTCAAAATATGTGGTCAAACTTTTTATTGATTATCAAGAAATACGGATAAAAATTGAGCAAAATATTGTTATTCGAGGAACGGTGTTTCCTTATGAAGTACGTGAATTAGTCCCTCATGCCAAAATGCTTTTTGAGCTTGGCGCAAGAATTCAGACGCTTTCAGTAGCTGATCTTTATGGCGGAAAGTTGTGCGCGGCGCTTGATCGTCAACATCCGAGAGACCTTTTTGATGTTAAGGTTTTGATGGAAAATGAGGGTATAACAGATGAGATTCGCCAGGCTTTTGTGATTTATCTGGCTGGGCATCCTCGCCCGATGAATGAATTGCTTAATCCGAAATTGCAGGATATTCGTGGGGCTTATGAGGGAGAGTTTCGGGGTTTGAGTCGGGTGGCGGTGTCTTTTGAGGAGTTGCTGGCGGTTCGGGGAGAGTTCATTGATTTATTAAATCGGGCGTTGAGTGATGAAGAGCGTCAGTTTTTGTTGTCGATTAAGCTGGGTGAGCCTCGGTGGGAGTTGATGGGGATTGGTGGGATAGAGAACTTGCCAGCTATTCGCTGGAAGTTGTTGAATGTTGGAAAAATGGGTAAGAAAAAGCATTTGGAGGCGGTGGGGAAGTTGAAGGCGGTGTTGGGGTTGTAGTTAAGCGTTTATGAGCTGATAGTCATTGACTTATCAGGTTTGCTACGCAAACCGCAACGCTGGAGCGTTGGAACGAGGAAATTTGTTTTGAGGGTGGAGATTTGTTATTCGCTCCTATTCCCGCCAAAGCAAGCGTAGGGTGCGTCCTACGCACCTTTTGTCAATGTAGATAAATCATACATACGTGACAAGACGGTGCGTAGGACGCACCCTACAATCCAGGCGGAGCTTGCTCGAATGATTTGTTATCTGGATGTGAATTTTTTTTGAGGTTGGTGCGTCACATCTGTGTTTCTACGCTGTGACGTTGGAATGAGTTCTTGTAGGGTGGGTAGAGCGGTAGCGAGACGAAGTGGCGGGACCCCCAACCCACCAACTTCTTGAAAATGGTGGGTTTCGCTCAGCAAGCGTGCGTCCTACGCACCTTTTGTCAATGTAGATAAATCATACATACGTGACAAGACTGTGCGTAGGACGCACCCTACAATCCAGGCGGAGCGAACTACCAATTATAAAGATTGATAAACAATATTATTATGCCAGAGCCAACCATCAATATGATTTCCTTCTGGATCATAATGCGTCCAATGAATAACACCACCTTTATCATTCCATTCATATTCACCAAAAAATTCAATACTATCATTTATAGACAAGTCATCAATTCTTGGTGCTAAATCAATATTATGAGAAATAAGTAAAGTCTGCTCTGATTCCAACTTAATTATAAACCGTTGATGACGACTACCCTGAAGATCATCAGATAAAATGACTATAACCGTTCCCTTTCCCTGAACCTGTACATCACTAATACCATCAGTAAATAATTGAGCTAACAATTCATCACCATCAACATCTAATTCAACATAATCTGCAATTACTCCAACATTTAACAATCCATTAAAAATATCACCATAAACATAGACCCCTCCATTTTTAGTACCAATATAATTATTAGTTTCAGAGTAATAACGCACTAAATAACCCTCTAAATCAGAGGTAGAACTTCCAGAGGGAGAAAAAAATTCGGGATAAATATTTTCAGCAAAATCGAATAGTTTATTACTATCACTTAAATTACTGGCAAGCAACATTGTTGGGAATAATATAGAAAAAAGTATAATACATCTCATAACTCTACCTCATATTAGCCTACTATCCAAATTATCAGATCAAAGTAAATACAGAGCGATACCCAAAAGCCCCGCCCGACAGTCCCTAAACCTCAAACAATATTCCGCAGTGCAAACGACATACTCCGAAATTCCGTCTTATACTTGGACTCCCCAAGCGCAAAAAATATAGCAATCCGTTTTTCAGACAGTGTACTTGGCATTGTTGCCATTGAACGTCATTTGACCCAGCGAGCGTAGGATGGGTTAAATGTTGAATTGTAGGGTGGGTAGAGCGGTAGCGAAACCCACCAACTCGTTGAAAATTGTGGGTTGGGCGTCCCATAACGATGTATCGCGGTAGCGAAACCCACCCTACAATAACTATTCAATATTTAACCCATGCTACGCTCGCTAAACCTCAAACAATATTCTGCGGTGCAAACGAAATACTCCGAAATTTCCTCTTATACTCTCCAAGCTTCTTAACTTTCGCCACACCGATCTTGTAGTTGTAATTACCACTAATGTGATCAACAACACGGGCGGTTAAGGCATTGCTAGGTTGACGTGGATCAAGAATGTTACTGTACATCACACCTTTTTTAACGCATGGTATGACAATAGCCACCGCTGCCTTAGACAGTTCAATATGCCCCCGCTTCATCAATTCTGAAAACTGAAAGTGGTCATTATGTACGCCAATAATCGTATCTTTGTGGGTGGCAACTCGATCAGAAAACATCATAACATAATCACCCGATTCAATGTGACGCTTTTTTTCCTCGTTCCAACGCTCCATCGTCACTATATCATATCTCCACACCATGTTATTAACTTTTTTCAAAAAATATTTTTGACACGCAAACGTGAGCCAACCACCACATACATGCACGAACCAACAATTCAACCGCACGCTCACATATGACAAAGCAACATCACACTCCGCGCAATAAAATGGAGTAATTGGGATCAGAGTCAAATTAATCTGACCCCAATTATTTGTTCATACCTCAAAAGGATTGATGAGTTGAATTCCACAGGCTTCAAAATCGGTTATGTTGCGGGTTGCCAGTGCCATATGATTGGTTTGTGCAATCGCTGCAATTTGCCCATCAGGAAGACTCATAGGACGACCTTTTTCTTTGCACATACCCATTATTTCCGCATAGGTTCGTGCAGCCAGTTCGTTAAAATCAATGATACGTCCAGCAAAACCTTCGGAAACAAACTGTTCAAAACGTATTTGTAGCAATTGCCGACGTTTACCAATTGGTAGAATACGCAAGCCATAACCGATTTCTGCAATGGTGATACTGGAAATAAACAAATCTCCATCGTTGTGCAAGTTCAACCAATTTAGCACATTATCAGAGGGTTTCTTTCGCATAACTTCAGAAACAACATTGGTATCAAGTAGAATCATTGCCCTAATTCCAATGGCTTATGCGGTGGATGTCGAGGTAAATCCAAATCAATCCCCGCAGTCGTTCCAAACAGTTCGACAGCTAGTGAGCCTAAACGCAGTGGCTTGGTAGGCACATCTTCGGTAAGTTCTTTTTTCGCTAAAAAAGCTTTGAATGGTGCATATTTGTTCAATAAAAATTCATAAAAATCAATTAATTCTACTCTTGCTTGCAGTGGAAGCATATTGAGATTAACTGTTTGCATGTTGCTATTTCCTATATGTTACCATCAGAGGAATAATTTGGGTCAGAGTAAAATTAATATACCCCACCGAGCGATCAATGCCATTAAGCGAGCGTAGGATGGGTTCTTGTAGGGTGGGTAGAGCGGTAGCGAGACGAAGTGGCGGGACCCCCAACCCACCAACTTCTTGAAAATGGTGGGTTTCGCTCAGCAAGCGTAGGGTGCGTCCGACGCACCTTTTGTCAATGTAGATAGATAAATCATACGTGACAAGACGGTGCG